>CACLRR010000006.1 GCA_902609415.1 uncultured Chlamydiae bacterium | reverse complement strand
TCTTTGGAGCTATGCCAAAATTAACACCTATTTGTGGGGCAGCTGCTGGATTTTACATGGGAGAATCGGCTAAGTTGTATGCTTGTTACGGAGCAGGAGCTAATATTTTAGATAGATTGTTACACAAAGTAGCAGGTCATAGTTTTCAATCTACTATAGCTACAGTTAGCAGGCTAACCATAAGGGCTGTAGGTAGTTGTGCAGTAAGACGCATTGCAACAACTACAGAGGGTATAGTTAAAGCAAAATTATCACCAGCACCTCATTGGAAACAGCTTCTGCAAGCGATATTATTGGTAGACGCAGATCCATCAACTTATAACGTTAAAAGACTAGAAAACCTCAAAGAAAAACTCCGTCATGAAGGAAATCAATCTCTTTCTAAGGGTTTTCATGATGAGTGTCCTCAACAATTAAGAATATTAAGAGAACATCTTTATTCAGAAGACCACGCAGAGCTTCGCAGATACCTTAAATCAATTGAAAGTGTTACAGGAGAGACTGTAACACAAGTTAGTAGAGAAATACAAGCTGATGCTCTTAGACTCCTGACAGGACAACTTCAAGGAAGAGTGGCTTTGCTATCTCATGACACCCTAAATACTGTGCTTAAAGGAGGTTTAGGTTCTTTATCAAAAGGATCTCCTGATGAGTTAGTAACAAATATTCTAAGCATCTTTAGTCAAATCCTTCCTGCTCCAACCTTAAGAAAAATAGAACAACTGCTAAAACAAGGTTTGAATGGAGAAAAACCACTTGACGCATTTTTTGCCGAGGAATTCGGAGATATATTAAATGCTGTTGTTGAAATCAAAGCGGGTGGAATTCCTATTGCAACTATGACTACCAGCACATCAAAAAAAGGGATGGGCGTGTCTGATTCAGTATCACCTGATGATGTCTCAATTAACACAAAGGATATTTCCACTGCAGAATGGGAGAAAGTAATTGATGAGGATAAAAAAGAATTTTCAAACTTATGTGCTTTTTCTTCAGCTCTTTTTGCCGCACGATGTATTCTTAAAAAAGAAGATCTAGATATTGATCCAACACACGATAAAGATACCGAATCAATTCGAATTGCTATTAGAAACTCAGACGCATCCTTTATTACAAAAAAGATGGCACTTCATCTTATAGATATTGTTACACTAGCTAGTAGATCCCTAGTAGCAAATCTTTTTGGAGGACTAATTACAAAACTCCGTAGCAAAGAGGTTAAAGGTCCTGCTGAGGATTTTCCAATCAAAATGCTTCTTAAATTCTTTACAGATCTCCATCTTGCTATAACGGAGTGGTCTAAAACTGATAGTTCTGCTGAAAGAATAAGTGTGATTAAGAGATTCCTTAGTGAAAATAGATCAACACTTTCCTACGAAGAGGTAGATGAACATGGTGTTACACATATAAAATCGTTTGAAAATCTTGACCAACTCTTTAAAGAGATGACTAAACAAGCAATTATAGCTTTTATGAATCCAGAAAAGACTCTTTCTCGCCATCTATTTGAATCTTCCTTAGAAATTGTTCCCTCACTTTTTTCATCAAACATGAGCACACCTACTAAGGCTTTATTAGTAATCCCTTCTATTCTTCTATCTACTTTTATTGCAGTTGTTGGAATTATTGCACTAATTCCTGGTATGAATTATTTATTTATTAAATCTACTCAAGTAGCTCTAATCTGGGGTCTAAATTATTATTCTGTTGTCCAAAACCTCTTTGATAGATCTATAGAAGCCCTCTACTCTAAAGAGAGAGGGACAACAACTCAAGTTGTAGATGGCGTTCTTCTCGCAACCCTTGAGCTTTTAGATGACTCACTTCGTGATGGAGGGCAATTATCTGAAAACACAGTTAGACTAGATAGTTACCAGAAAGATGAATATGAAGATCATAGTAGCACCGCCAAAGACCTTCAAAATCTATTATTAACTGTTATGGATGTTGTTAACACTTCTGCTAAAAGCACAAAAGCTGGTATTAAAAAATATAATAGATCAGCTGAGACTCCTGATACTACATTATATGATCAAGCTTCAACTGAAGTACAAGATGCTGTCACTAAAAGTGTAGCAAGAAAACTCCATGAACTCTATATAGACCTAAGTAATGATCATTCTAGGCTCTTTCACCTCCTTCATAGGACTCTGTCCATTAGTAATAAAGCCCTAGGAGCTAAACCTGCTACTTGTGATGATGAAATTAGGAGCGAAAGACTTGCTGCTAAAAGACGTCTAGAATTGCTCCATGTCAAAGCACAAGATGTTACACAAACACTTGTAGAGTCATCGATTGCAGCCCTTGACTCTACTGATATAGAAGCAAAAACAGTACATGCACAAATTAAAGCCTTTGAAAGACGTTTGACCGAAATCAAAAGTGAATTAGATACTCAAATTTCAAAGGTAAAAAGTGAGACATTAGGTAGCATACAACCCGTATTAGGAAACATTGGCCAACATGTTCAAGATATGAAAGAACTAGGTGAATATATGGATGGCTATGTTATACATCTTACACGTAACGGCAAGGGAATTGCCGAACATGGAATTGGAAAAGTAAATGAATGTAGAAAACAACTACAAAAAGCTATTAAAACCGCAGAAATTATCTATGAGAGATATTTGTGGCATACAGCTCAAGGAAATGTTCCTAATATTACTAGACGCGCTAGACAAGCATTAGCTGAATCCTTGTCTAGCGAAACTAGTCTTTGTCAATTACATCATGACGCTCAAACTTATGACGAATTTGCAGCTCCAGCTCACAGAATCCTTGCTGCTGGGATAACTAGCTTAGAAGGAGCAAAAAACTATCTTATACCATACGAAACTGGTTTGGCAGAATGCCCAGCTTCACTATCCAAATTTTTAGCTTCTCTTATTCGACAAAAAGCTCGTCTAGAGCAGACCAAGAAAATACTTACCGCTATTGATGAAAGAAAAGCTCTTCTTGATTTTATATTAAATACAAGAATTGAAGCTCTTCCAAACATGGATCAATTACAGCGTAGACTAAAAAAAGTTAATAGAGAAACGGGTCAACTAATAAGCAGATATCTAGCAGATCCTAGCCACGATCGTGATCCTCTTACAGAGGCATATAGAGATATTGAAGCTGAAATAGAAATCCAAATAATAAGATTAAAAGAAACTAATTCATCCCTTCAAAATTCGGAAGGTATTCTCAGTAGATTGGCAGAAGGCTACGAAAATATCCCTGAATATATAGGGCTTTTTGATAGACTCAAGACTGAATTGGATAGAACAGAAGAGGTCTTTGAGAGTGTAAAACGAGCTCCTATCTTACAAGTAGATGTTGTCCCAAGCAGTTTATTTAACGCCTGCGCTAAACCTCTTATAACGTGGAAAATTAATAGTTTAGTAGAAAGGGGTATTCGTTTTATAAAAGGAGGACAATCCTATGCTGCTCAACACCTAATTACAACCTTCGCATTAACTTTCCTTTCAACAAGTTCGGTCGTAAGAGACAAAAGAAGAAAAGGATAATAAAAAATGCCTCTTTAGAGGCATTTTAACTATCTTCTAGAAGAATGATATTTTCGATAACTCTTCTTCTTATGATCCTTCTTCTTCTTATTCACTTCACAACTAGATAAACCTAATACAAATGTACCTAAGAGGCACGCTAACACCAAATTTTTCACACCTACCCCCTATTTTTTACAACACTCTCTTTTTTGTTTTTTACAGCACTCAATCTTCTTAGATTTTTTGCAACAACTAGTACTACTGTCTGAACCACAAGAAGACAATAGAGTAATAGCTGCTATAGCCATCATAGATTTCATTATATTCTTCATCTCTTCTCCCTTTTTAAAGAAATTCATAAGATTAAGCCCAAATATAAGTAGCTCATGATTAAATTCAACAAAATGAAATATTTTTTTTATAAATAAATGGAAAAATCTAAATATGAGATACTTATGTTGTAAAAAAAGGTAGCTTTGAATAATAAATCATCTTATTTTGAAAAATAGGATGCTTAAATTTTAGGCTACTGGCATGTAAAAATAGCCTGTTATAAGACTGTTTACTAGCAATTCTACCGTTACCATAGACTGGGTCTCCACAAATAGGAAATCCTAGGCCCTTCATGTGAAGTCGTAATTGATGGGTTCTTCCCGTATAGGGTCTAAGCCTTACTAATGTCTTAGTTTTTGATCTTCTAACTACCTCATAGGCTGTTTTAGCAAACCTTCCATGTTTAGAATAGACAACACCCATCTTTTTCCTTCCATTAAGTTGAGCATGAACTCCAATGTAATTTTCTATCATGCCAGAAGATCTCCCTAGTTTCCCCTCAATAACAGCATGGTACTCCTTATGAATTAGGCGCTCTTTAAAACACCTATCCAACTCCTCTTTAGCCTCCAGTGTCTTTGCTATTAACAATAATCCCGATGTAGCCTTATCCAAACGATGGACAAGATAAATCTGTCTAAGTCCTAGATAACGACCTACCTTTTCAGCGGTTGATTCTAAGCCACATGGTTTATCAATAATTAATAGGTGTTGATCCTCAAAATAAATCTTTGGGTTCAATTTATCATTAAATCGCTTAATGTCTATTTCAATACGATCACCTACACAAAGTCTCTTTGATGAAAAAGTCTCCACTCTACCATTGCGTAGTGCGCAAGATCCATCGATTTCTCGTTTAATCGCTTTCAGGGAAAGATCAAAAGGCAAGTGTCTTTGTACACACTTGCCAAGAGTAAGACCATCTTCTTCTTTATTAACAGTAAAGGATAGCATTAAAAGGGAATCTCATCATCAGCTGGCAGCTGATCCATGGCAGGCGTTTCAGCAGAAGGTTTTACTGAACTTCCCATCTGAGCAAAACCTTGGCCTTCTGAAGATGTTTCTGAAAAATCCTGCATAGTGCTTGTCTGCGTATTTTCACTTTTACCCTTTCCAAAAGGACTAAAAGCCAAATCTCTGGCTGTCATACTCATTGAAACCTGAGGATTACCATCACGATCTGTATAAATTTCAGGAGACTGCATCTCACCCATCGCCATAATTGCGGAGCCTTTTTTAAAATATGAGATCAATTTATCCAGGTGCTCTCCCCATACACTTACCCTCCACCAAATTGTTACATCACTTTGTCCTTTTCTTGATCTGCAAGCAAGTCTTAAAGTTGTTACCTTTGCACCAGAGGAGGTAAATCGCACTTCAGGATCTGCTCCAAGATGACCGGCTAATGTCATATAATTCATATCACTCTCCAGTAATTTAATGATCTATTCAGAATAGCATTAAAAAATGCTTTTTTAAAGCGAAAAAAAGAGAATTATTTTTTTCCTACTAGACAAATAAATTCTATCAATGTATAGAAAGTTATTTACTATAAAGTTTATTTTATTAATTTAACTTTTGTTTTGAATGGCCAGACAAATTATACATAATTACTCCACAAAAGATTTTTGGGATGAATCGTCTGATTCTCAAGGAGATAAAATTAATAAACGGATCACTAATGCCAAAGAAAAAGCATTTAATGCTCAAACTAGATTATTCCCCAAGAAAAGAGAAGAAGATCTCTATGATCCTTTTTCTGACCTTTCCATCTTTATTGCAAAAAGAATAAAAAATGAAATACTTGAAAATAGTAAACCAAAAAATTGGTCAAGAACAATTCAAGATATCGTTCTAAAAGATCTCATTCCTGAGCTAAAAAAGAAATTTCCACAATACAAAATTGGCCTTAAAACCCTAAAAAAAACCTGGGATAAGGTTTCTTATTACCTTACTCAACTACAATCAAAACAGGAAATCCTTACAGAAAAAGGGCATGTTAACCTCAATCAGATCATTAAAGAGAGCATCACACAGATACAGATCCCCTCCATAAAATATGAAAGCCACCCCTATAATCTTGCCCACTCGCTTGCTATAAAAATATCAGAATGCATTGCCACAATGAATGGTGAAAAACTCCACGTTGATACCCTTACAAAAACCATATGGGCTGTACAAAAACATTTCATGAATAAAGAATCTCTTCCTAAAAAAGGTCCTCTTGAAAAAATCACCCCATTAGATAGGCTTATCATCCGCTATCAACTAGAAATTTCCTCAACGAATTATCTAATCAGTCACACTGAATTAAAAGAAGCAATAAACAACAAAATAAAAGATATTATTTCACTAAAACAGATTACAAATAAAAGTATTCTAACAGCAAGTATTTCTGCAATACTAGCTAATAATCTGTACTCCAAGCTTGATATTCACAAAAAACTTCCACCGCAAAAAGTTAAAATTATCAGTGACTATATTGCAGGACAAATTAATTTACAGATGAAAAAGAAACCGCGCTTTACTGAATCTGACCAGTTTCACCTTATCAATCGAATTCTCTTTCTCTATAAGCTTGCAAGTAAACTAGACAAGCGCTCTGCAAGAAAACAACTCAAACTTGCTATTAACTATGTGTTTCAGCTATCTAAAGGCGCTTTCACTCCAAACTCTCCAACTCTTAATCAAGATGTATATATATTTTTACATAACGAAATTACAATGATTAAAGAAAATAGAGAGGTTTTTACTGTAGATCAACTTCTAACCAAACTCATGAAATCATTTGATGAAATTTCTCTACTTCCCGGACTTAAAGATCAATATTTTGAAGAATTAGAAATACTAGTATGGAAAATCATCTTTGATTTACAAAACCCACTAGCCAAGCTTCCGCATAGAGCAAAACACCTACTAAAAGATGAAATCAGCTATATTCAAATCGACAACTATGGAGATTCATTTCAAACAATTGTCCAAAAAACGGTCCATTTTACAAAAAATTTACAGAATATAGATGCTTCTCTAGCAGAAGAAAAAATAGAAATATGGACACTACAAAATGATATGATCTGCTATTGGCTCTATTTTGAAGAGTCACATCCTCTTCTAAAATTCATTATTCAAAAACACAAGAAATCTGATCTAACTAAAACCTCTCTGTCCCACGAAGAAATCGTCAGCTCTCTTTATTCTGAGTATTCTCAAACAAGACCCCATCTTATAGGTGAAAAAGGAATCCTACGCATGTGGATTATGTATAAATATTTCTGGTATAATCAAGCTCGAGAAAATAAAGAAACCTCATTCCAACGTTTTATTAAATTCCACCACCGTACATTAACCTGCGGCTCACAACAACACTTTGAAAATATGCACATGCTTCAACTTGAATCAATCTGCCATTCGCTCCTACCTCTAACTCCTTTTAATGAGACGATCTGTAAGAAGTTGATCTAAAATAAAAGAGTCCCATACCAAAAAGCATCATAGGTATACTTAAATAATGCCCCATTAATAAGCCACCTATGGGCATCATATTTACACTCTGCTCATACTTTGTAAATTCAATCAGGAATCGGAAAAAAAAGGCAAGAAAAATAGCTATAGCTGTTATTCTACCGGCATTCATTGTTCCATTCTTTTTATACCAATAAAAAACAAGAAAAAAGAAAATAAGCAGATAGGTAATAGCTTCATAGAGCTGAGATGGATGCCTTGCAACAGCTACTGCATGATCCATTGGATGCAAAAATGTGATGCCCCACGGCAGATTTGTTGCTTTACCGACAATCTCTTGATTCATAAAGTTACCTATCCTAATAAATACACCAACAAGCATTGTTGGTATTGCTACAAAATCAGATAAAGTAAATAGTGAGATTTGAGGGTAAAGGCCCCTTATCTTTCTATAGAATAAATAAATAGAAATTAATAAGGCAAAAATTCCACCATGACTTGCAAGTCCTCCCTCCCACACCTTAAAAATTAACCAAGGATTTTGAAGGTAAAATAGAAAATTTTCATAAAAAATAAGATGGCCTAATCGTGCACCAATAATCGTTGCAAGAACCAGATAAAGCAAGAACTGATCAGAAACAATAATCGCTCTTTCCTTTAGTGGTATAAAAATTTTAGGGAATTTTTCCTCTAAATAGAGCCTCTTCTTCACCTTTAAAAAAAGGCTTTCTCCCAATTGCTTTTTAGAAACTGCCATTACCATTCTCATCCAGAAGCTTTTTCCAATACCAACCAGAGCTCCTTCCTCTATCCTAGAACTAAGAAGATCGCACTCCTTAATTGTACGGCAATAGAACTTACCCATCCCCTCTTTATTCATCTTTTTAAAATTCACCTCTCTCTCATTAAAATCTGTAGATGAGATAATATGTGAGGCAAAAAGATATAAAAAAATATGATAACCTATATAAAAACCTAGAGCAAAAAGAAAACCATACCAGGTAATCGGTAAATTAAGTTTAGGAATAATTATAATGTAGGGTGCTGGATCCCAAAAAATATCAGCAAACATCAGTCACATAAATGTTAATTTTAAACACCTCTATAGGTTAACATAGACTACTTTACTGGTCGATAACTATGCTTAAAATTAAAATTCATTGTATTGGAAAAAATAAGGACACTTACATCGATATATCAACACAAGAATTCGCTAAACGTGCATCACATAATATTGATATTCAATGGCTCTATTATAAGAGCGATAAAAGGTTACTTACAAAACTAAAGATGGAAAAGAATCCCCTCATTATACTTTTAGATGAAAAAGGAAAAGAGATGACAAGTAAACAATTTTCCTCTTTCATCTTTAAACATGAAAGCACCCAAATTCATTTTATTCTTGGTGAATATTGCGGATTTTCTCAGGATGTTCAAAATCTAAAAAATTCCAAGATTTCTTTGTCAAAGCTCACCTTTACTTACCAACATGCAAGACTCATTCTTGCCGAACAACTCTACAGGGCACAACAGATCTATATTAAGAGCTCCTACCACAAATAAATTCTTTGGAAAGGAAAGCAAAGGCTCCTATAACTAGGGCAAAAGCGATAGACAAATCTACTGTAGCCATAATCAATTCTGAAAGATGCATCAACTTTAAAACAACAACCATGAGCTGCATGACACACAGCAATAGAAAAAACCTAACTAAAACTTTTTTTTTCTGAGTCTCCCACCTGAAACACATTTTTTTTGCAGCTTTCCTTAAAACAAATATGCCCTTTAATCCACCAATAACTACTGCAAAAGCTGCGACTCTTGCTTTTTCAATCCAAGAAAAATCTAACATATAGCCTATAGCTTTGAATCCAAGCAAAGCACTTACAGTGATCCAGATTAAAAAGAAAAAGGCAGCTGATTTACGCATAAAAACATTCCTTTGAATATAATATTATATATTGTGTTCTATTTATCGACAAAAATCAAGAACAATCCTAAAATAAACAAAACATATCCGTAGGTTAAAAGTTTATGAAAAAATCTCTTCTTTTTACTAGACTTCTATTTATATTACTCAGCTTTTTTCTCATAATATACGCAACCATGGCAATGACAAATGTCTCTTTATTTTACAGAATAGCCTTTGGCATTAGCTGCGTATCCCTCTCAGTACTCCTATTTATCTCCATTGATCTACTCAGAAAAAAAGCAAACCTTAAAACTCTCAATACTCTGCTTCTTGCTCTTTTTATTGGATTACTCTTAGGAAAAACATTAACAACTCTATTTACAGAGCTTATCTCTTTTACAGCACTTCCTCAATTTTCCCTTTCTGTATCTCTAATTAAATCGTCGCTTTTCCTTTTCTCACTGTATATAGCACTTATACTTACCCTTGATTCCTCAAAGGAACTCTATCTCTCAATACCCTATATACGCTTCAATAAAACAAAACAAAAAAGTAAGGATTTACTTCTAGATATTTCATGCCTTCACGACTCCAGAACATATGACCTTCTTACATCAGGAATAATAAACCAAAAAATCATCATCCCGTCATTCATTGAAGACACACTAGAAGAAAAACTAGAAAAAACTGACTTCAATGAAAGAGAACAAGCAAGAATAGCTCTCTTACAACTCAAAAAAATTCGAGACATCGATCAACTCTATATCTTTAATCATCAGGTAAATCCACCCTTCAACTTAAATATAGCGACTAGAACACTAAAAATTGCTAAGTCACTTGATGCAAATATCCTTGTCTCATCACTAAATAGTTATGCCGATTTCAATTCTTCTTCTATCCAACTCATAGATATAAACTATCTCTCATCCATCCTAAAGCCGCTAAAGCCCCCAGGAGATACCATAGAATTGAAAATACAGCGTTCTGGAAAAGAACCTCGTCAAGGGGTTGGTTATCTTGATGATGGCACAATGGTTGTTGTTAACAATGGCGGAGATTTTATTGGACAGCTTATCAATACCCAAGTGATTTCAATAAAGCAAACTTCCTCTGGACGCATTGTCTTTACAAATGCTATCCTATCTGAATCAGTTGAAAACAAGCATTTTTCCTCTGACCCCTTATATGAGAACATTAAATCATAAGTAGGTTCCTCTGACTAGGATACATGGCACAGGTAGTGATCTTATAGAAATAGAGCGCATCGAGAGGGCAATCGACAAAGGTGGCCAAAAATTCCTAGATAAAATATTTACTGAAAATGAGCTTCAATACTGTAAGAAATTCTCTCACCCTTATAAACATTATGCAGCAAGATATGCCGCTAAAGAGGCCTTATCTAAAGCACTAGGTTGCGGGATTGGAAAGCACCTTGCATGGCAAGATATTGAAATTAAGTCCAATATTCATGGTAAGCCACTGATTACCTTCCTTAAAACTAGGAATAAATATTGGAAAAGACTAGATTTTCATCTAACTATAACCCATACCAAACATTTAGCTTTTGCAGTCGTCATTGCCACTAAGAAGCCTTGGTACATCTTTTAAAAGTTTGTTTAAAAAGAAAATCCTATATCATACACAATAGAACCAGAGGATAGCTGCTCAGGGTAGCTTCTTGCATAAGGTCTTAATGTATAAATGAAAAGCAAATTCCCCCATAGACCTATTTTTTTTCGACTAAAAAACTCTATATCAATAGAACTATGATCAATATTTGCATATCCCTTAAAATTATCTACATCCACTTTAATCTCTGATCCAAAGCCAATATAACTCTTTAATATTGTACCAAAGACAAAGGGACCCCTCTTAATTTCTCCATTAATAAAAGACTTCAGCCATGGCGAACCTGTATTTGCACTGCCAATAAGGGAACCTGCAGAAAATCTGCTAATCCATGTTCCACCTCTTGCAAACTCTTTTCCTACTGCACATCCAGCCTCAACATTAAATACATTATGATAAGGCGTTGCCACACTCTGTAAACGAGCCTTTGGTACAATCCTAATATTTATGGGAGTAGTCAGTGTGAATATATCCCCTGTAATTCCATCAAACCAAAGTTTTCTTCCTTGTATACCTATACTCTCAAGGCCAAAAGTGATGTCTGTTGCTTCATTAATCTCTATCTTAGCTTCTAAATCAAAATTTGAAAAAAGTGGAACTACCAAAGCAGATTCAACCCAATGACTAATATTTCTATTGTTATCATTTCCATAGCCATTATTTACCCTCGAAAAATATTGAAATCTGTAAAGAGCTGAAAAATCAAAATACCAGGGTTCTCTCATCCAAGGCATCAATACAAAATCAGATGAAGATAAGGATCCTGTTATCAGTAAAATAATAAAAAAGAATTTTTTCATCGTTGACCTATATATGCGTCCATCTCAAGCGCTGCCTTACAACCATCGCCCGCTGCAGTAATTGCTTGACTAAATCTCCTATCAGCTACGTCTCCCGCAACAAAAAAACCAGGCATGTCCGTAACAACTCCCCACTTAGTTGTCACTACCTCACCTCCTGATCCTAATATATCTTTAAAATCATTTGAATCTAAACATTGAGTATTTGGCATACTACCAATAGCATAAAACACTCCTGAAACTCTAATTTCACTACGCTTCTTCTTAGATTTCGAGATCAACTCTATTCCAGTAAGACTTCCATTTCCCTGGTTTAATTTTACAACTTCAGAATCCATACAGGTAATAATGTTACTTTGCTTTCTAAGCGCTTCTTGTAATGTTTTATCACCCCTAAATGAATCCCTTCGATGTACAATATACACACGCCTTGCAATGCGTGAAAGATAAAGCGCTTCTTCTAGCGCACTATTACCACCTCCAATAACAACAACATCCTTACCCTTGAATAAGTTTCCATCACACAAGGCACATGTTGAGAGACCTCTTCCCCATAACTGATCCTCGTTTTCCAAATGTAGCGTCTTAGCCACTGATCCTGTAGCGAAGATTACTGCCTTATAAGTCCGCACATCTCCATTCTTATCCTCAATTCTATACCGATGACCTTCCTTCGAAAGAGCAACTACATTCCTTTCAATCAGCTCTATATTTAACCCCTTTAACTGCGATAGCATCTTCTCCATAAGGTTAAATCCACTTACTTCTGGTGCACCTATATAATTGTCTACCTGCTCAGTTTTAAGTAACTGACTATCTCTATGTCCAGTATACAAAACCACCTCATGCATAGCCCTTGCAGCATAAATTGCTGCCGATAAGCCCGCAGGCCCTGCTCCTACTATCGCTATTTTTCTCTCTTCAGAATGAGCAAAAGAAAATATAAACAACATTAAAAAAAATAAATATCTAACTCCCATTTTTCACCTTGTCAAGATAGCCAATTGCCTCAAGAGACGCCATACATCCAGAACCAGCTGCTGTTACTGCTTGACGATAAATATCATCAACAACATCACCACAAGCAAATACTCCTGGAATGTTTGTTGTGGCTCTCCCTTTATAGGTTTCAATATAGCTATTCTTTCTTAACAATTCCTTAAATTTTTGTTCAGAATTTTGTATAAAATGTACTGCTGGATCATGTCCAATTGCTATAAACATTCCAGTAACAGATAACATCTCTTCCTCAGCTGTCTTTACATTCTTAATATGGATGTGCTGAAGTGTTTCAGCATTAATGTCCTCCCTATTTACATCAACTACCTGGTTATCAAAACGAACCGTAATTTTATCATTATCAAATAGTCTGTTCTGAAGTATCTTTTCAGCTCTTAAGGAATCTCTTCTATGAATTAACGTCACTTTCTTTGCAAATTTTGTAAGGAATAATGCTTCTTCAACTGCGCTATCTCCCCCTCCAACGACGGCCACATCTTGACCTTTAAAGAAAAAAGCATCACATGTGGCACAACTTGACACTCCAAATCCACTAAGACGTTTTGTGTCTACATCAGGAAGCAACCTTGCCACTGCTCCAGAAGCAAGAATAACTGACAAAGATTCAAACTGTTTTCCACTCTCACACTCAATAATAAAACGATCATCCTTATGTTTTAATTCTTTTACAACCTCTTGAAGACATTCAGTTTCAAAGCGCATTGCCTGTTTTCTCATATTATCGACAAGATCAGGCCCCTGAATCCCCTCTATAAAACCTGGGTAATTTTCCACGTCTGTTGTTGTAGTTAGCTGTCCTCCAGGCTGAGGGCCCTCAAAAACCACCGTTGCTAGCTTTGCCCGAGCAGTATATATTGCTGCAGTTAGCCCCGCAGGACCACTTCCAATAATTGCGACATCATACATAAAATATTTCCTTCTTCTTATTCAGAATAGAATATATACATTTTATGATCTTTTCAAGTCTTCTCGCTTTTTGAGGTGCAAAAAATGATATCTGAGCGTTATAATTATTGGCATAATCTAATATATAAGTAGAAATGAGAAGCATTACACTCAAGAATGTGTCTAAAACCATCGAAGGAATAAAGATTTTAGATAACGTTTCATTAACAATACCTTCAGGTCAGTTTTTTGCTCTTCTCGGACCTTCTGGCTGTGGTAAAACAACGCTCCTAAGGCTCATTGCTGGCCTAGAAGATGTTGACTCTGGAGAGATATATCTAGGTAACCAAAATATTACAAATGTTCCTATACATAAACGACCTGTAAATATTATTTTTCAGAACTATGCTCTTTTTCCCCACCTTAACGTTTATGAGAATATTGCCTATAGCCTTGTTATTCAGAAGCTCCACAAAACAAAGATAAAAAAAAGAGTTTTGACACTTGCCAAAGTCTTTCATCTAGAAGAACACCTTAATAAAAAACCAGACCAACTTTCTGGAGGGCAAAAGCAGCGTGTAGCCATTGCAAGGGCAATTATCAATAAACCTAATGTGCTTCTTCTAGACGAACCCCTAGCAGCTCTTGACTTCAATTTAAGAGAAAAATTGCTTATTGAACTGATCGATCTTCAGGACGCTCTTTCTACAACATTTCTCTACATCACACACGATCAATCTGAGGCTCTTACTGTTTCTGATCATATGGCAATTATGGATAAAAATGGAAATATTGCTCAATGTGGAACTCCAAAAGAGATCTATGAAAAACCTAAAAACAGTTATGTAGCAACCTTTGTGGGTAATACTAACCTATTTGATGGCACCTATAATAGAGAAAACAACACCTTCATAGTAGATGGTTTCGGTTCATTTCAGCTACCTTTCCAAAACACCTTGTCCAATAAACTACAAATGAGCATCAGACCTGAAAAAATCTTTCTTACTAAACAAAAATCATCTGCTTTTCCATACTCTATCCAAGGAACCATCGTCTCTATTGTCTATAATGGAAGATCTACGCTCTACGAGGTTAAATGTTATAATAAGAAAAAAATCCAAGTCTTTGAGCAAAACGGTAAACATATGAATGATAGTGATTTTGATTATGATGATACTGTTTATATCAGTTGGCAAAGAGAAAGTGTACAATTGCTGGATTGCGTATGAAAAGCCTTTCTCTTGCTACTACAAAAAAAAAAGAGTCTCCCTTAAAAAGATTCATTCAGACCCTTAAAGGGGAAGTCCCCTTTGCTCTGGGAAACCTTACCATGATTTGGCAAACACTCTTCTTTCTCATTCCCTCATCAATCTTAATCTACGATAGTTTTATCTCTAGCACGGAATCTTATCTAACTTTTGAGAATTATATAACAATCCTAAATTCAACATTCTTTACAATCCTATTAAACTCATTACTGCTAGCTTTTACTACCACCATCATCTGTCTAGTGATTGGATACCCCCTTGCCTATACAATAAAATACCTAGCACCTAAAACTAAAAACATCCTTCTTTTTCTTCTTATTATCCCTTTTTGGAGTAACTTTATTCTCCATATGTACGCTTGGTTTTTCATCCTTGAAAGAGAGGGGTTTCTTAATCAGTTTCTGCTCTCTCTCAACCTCATTTCATCCCCCTTAGCAATACTCAATACAAAGACAGCTATCTACATCATGATGATCTATTATTACCTTCCTTTCATGACAATCCCTATCTACTCGTCTATGGAAAGTACTGATATAAACCATTTGGAAGCCTCTCTTTCCTTAGGTGCTACAAAAATGACAACCATAAGAAAAATTCTTATCCCTCTCTCTATGAAAGGTATCATCAGTGGAGTCCTCCTTGTCTTTATACCATCTTTTGGTGAATTTATTATTCCTGAACTGATGGGAGGAGACAAGACTTACTTCGTAGGCAATGTAATCTCACTATTCATTTTGGGTGAATCTACAACCCACCTAGGCGCTGCATTTACTGTTACTTCTTTAGTCTTTCTATTATTATGCGTATATATACTCATTTCATCCTTACGTCGTATAGGAAAATTCCTCTCTTCTAACGGGGGGGTATTCTCATCAAAATAATCAATAGGACTCGAGGATTTCTTTATCTAATACTCACATACTCCTTTCTATACATACCAATGGTCATTCTTATCGTTTTCTCTTTTAACAAGGAACCATTTCCCTCTTCTTGGAAAGGTGCCACACTAGACTGGTATAAAGAGCTATTTAAAAATCAGGAACTACTAGATTCCTTTTACACATCTCTCACGATTGCCCTTTCCACCTCTATTCTTTGTCTAATTTTCAGCCTATTATACCTCTACAGTACAGCAAATAATAAGATGTCTATTTCGCCACGCCTCTTCTATTTAAATATTATGATCCCCGATACTTTAGTTGCTGTGTCTCTATTAAGTCTCTTTTTTTTAATAAAGGTCCCTCTCGGCATTATAACCATTATCATTGCACACTCTACCATCGGACTAGGTTTTTCAATCCCGATAATCCATAATAGATATTACGGCATAGATCCCAACCTTCTCGAAGCATCAAAAACATTAGGAGCATCTGCATTTCAGACATTTATAAGGGTCACTATTCCCATTCTATCACCAACGCTAATTAGCTCATTTTTACTTATCTTTATCGTCTCCTTTGATGATTATATCCTCTCTTTTTTCTGTAGCGGCACACATATACAACCATTATCTCTCTATCTGATATCCTCTCTACGTATAGGGATATCGCCAGTTGTTAACGCACTCTCCACCCTGCTTCTGATCTTTACTATTATTACTCTTCTTGTTTTTTCCAAGCATCGTCAGACAAGGGGTTTTCAATTATGATGAAAAATATTGTAAAAATGATCTATACGCTAGCTACCTTTATTTTGATCTTTTTACTTGTCACCTATCTCAAATCCGACACCAAGGATAAGACAAATGAACTTAATCTCTTTGTGTGGGGAGACTTCTTTCATGAAGAGGCCATTCAACAGTTTGAAAAAGAATATAATACTAAAGTGAACCTAAACCACTACAGCTCCAATGAAGAGTTAATAACTAAACTTCAACGAACCAAAGGTGATGGATTTGATCTGATTTTTCCCTCTGACTATGCTATAAGAACACTTAAGAAAAAAAAACTACTTCAACCTCTTGATAAAAAATCTCTTTCCTTTATTAACCTAATTGACGAAAGGCTCCTTAATCAAAAATATGATCCAGACAACCAATACTCCCTTCCCTACCTATGGGAAACCTATGGTATAGGTCTCAACACAAAACAAATACCATTAAATTCAATTAAAGCATCACTATCTACAATTCTACTTAATGAAAAAAATCATAAATTAGCAATGACACCTGATCCTATAGAAGCCTTTTCTATTGCAAGCTTCTTTCTTTTTGGAAAAAAAGATGCACTTACAGAAAAAGAAATAACACAGGTCTTTGATCTTTTAAAATCACAAAAAAAATCCACCATTGCTTATGCAGATTATCGAGGTAAACATTTACTTGTCTCAGGAAATTGTGACATTATTTTCACGAGAAGTTCATTCATAGCCTTAATGGAGTCGTGCTCCTCAGATTTAGCATTCATTCTACCCAAAGATGCTGTCTTCGCCTCTATTGAGAATGTAGCTATCCCAATATCTAACAGGAAAAAAGAGCTAACCTATCAGTTCATTAACTTCATCTTCCAGCCTCAAATTCATGCAAAACAAGTTGAACTAGGCCTTACCTTTCCATCTATTCAGGAAGCAATTACCTATAGTAGAGGACTTACTGAAGACTATTACCAACTACTCTTTTCTTCTCTAGAACCAACACAATACCTATTCTTTTGCCCACACACTTCTGAAATCGAATTACGTAAAGGCTGGGCAGAGCTAAAATCAAAATAAAAAAAGCCCTACTTTTGTAGGGCTTTTTTTTTTATCCTATAAAAATTTAAAGACCTTTATGTTCCTTAATGTATGCAACTACATCGCCTACTGTCTTTAATTTTTCAGCATGTTCCTCAGAAATTTCTAGATCAAGCTGATCCTCAAATGTCATAATTAACTCTGTCTGATCAAGAGAGTCTGCATGTAAATCTTCCACAAATGATTTTGTTAGGGTTACTTCCTCTTTTGATACACCAAGTTGCTCAACAACAATTTTAATAACCTGCTCTTCTATATCTTTTAGCTCAGTATTACTCATATCCTTTCCTTTTTTTGATGACAGTATGCAGATAATTCCACACACTTAATTTATGTTTAATCTAAATATACATGCCTCCATCTACTGAAAACACCTGACCTGTTATATAATCACCCTGTGAGGCTAGAAAAAGCACCATTTCTGCAATATCCTCTACTGTACCAAGCCGCTTTATCGGGACATTCTTCAGCACTGCTTCCTTTTGCTCATCAGTTAACTTTTCTGTCATATCTGTTTCAATATATCCAGGCGCCACTGCATTTACAGTAATGCCTCTAGATCCAACTTCCTTTGCTAAAGATTTACTAAAACCAATAAGACCTGCCTTTGATGCTGCATAATTTGTCTGACCAGGATTCCCCATAAGCCCAACCACGGATGAAATATTAATAATTCTGCCCCACTTATTCTTCATCATTGCGCGAATAACTGCTTTAGTTATTTTAAAGGATGCTGTCAGATTAGTATTGATAACATTATTCCAATCTTCTTCTGTCGCTCTCATTAAAAGGCTATCTCTAGTAATACCAGCATTATTCACTAAAATATCAATAGAAGGAAGCTCTGTAAGAAAATCATCAATCTCACTAGATTTTGCAATATCTACTGAATGAATATCAATTTTCTGTTCTGAAGGAAATTCATCTTTAATTTCACTCTTCATCACTTCAAGAGCATCTAATGATCTACTCACACAAATAAGATCAGCACCGTTATTATATAGCCCTTTAGCTATAGCCTTACCTATTCCACGGGATGCTCCTGTAACTAGAGCTACTTTACCTTTCAACGGCTTGTCATTCATTTATTATATCCTCTAATTTTTTTAGGTCCTCAATACAACCCACATTAATGACTTGTCCTGATTTACTAATCTTTCTAATTAAGCCTGAAAGCACCTTTCCCGGTCCAATCTCTATAAAAACATCTGCATTTGCTCTCTCTATGGATTTTACCCATTCAACAGGATGGGTAACTTGTTTTATAAGATTCTCTTTTATCCTTTCAGATTCCTCTTCACCTGTAACATTCATAATTAGAGAGCCAAAAGGTGGTTCAGTGATAGTTGCCCTACGAATAAACTCAGCTAACTCTCTCTGTGCTGTGTCCATTAAAGGCGAATGGAAGGCTCCTGAAACCTTTAGTCTCACTAACTTCTTTGCTTGTGCCTTAAGCTTATTTTCAGCATCTAAAATATCTTCACATCCTCCTGAAAGAATCATTTGTTGAGGCGTATTAATATTTGCTATTGAAACAGGCATATCTTTAATTGTACTCTCAAGCTGATCTCTTGAGCATCCAATAACTGCAAGCATTGTACCATCAGTATTTTCAGCTGCTTTTTGCATAAATTCTGAGCGTTTTACAACAAGATCTAAGCAATCATCAAAGGTAATCGATCCTGCAGCAGTTAGTGCTGTATATTCACCTAAACTATGCCCAGCATATACATTAGGAATTAGACTAGGAAACTGCTCTTTAATTACAGTTAAAATGGCCATACTAATCACGTAAATTGCAGGCTGGCAATACACAGTCTTAGTAAGCTCCTCAATAGAGGAATCAAATATAATCTTCTTTAAATCAAAGCTCAACTTATCATCAGCATCATCAATAACCCTTCGTGCAGAAGAATACTTTTCATAGAACCCCTTTCCCATACCAATACTTTGAGATCCTTGTCCTGGAAATACAAAAGCTATCTTAGTCATGTTGATCCTCTTTTTTAAAAGTTAAGAAAGCCGAACCCCACGTAAATCCTGAGCCAAATGCAAGCAATAATAGCTTATCATCTTCCTTTAAGACTTTTCTTTGTAATAACTCATCTAATGCAATACCAATCGTTGAGGCTGATGTATTTCCATATTTTTGTAAAGTTGTAACAACCCTCTCCATTGGAACGTTAAATTTTTTTGCTAACACCTCAATAATTCTTAAGTTTGCTTGATGGGGGACAAAGAATGCTATATCATCTGAGGTAAGGTTTGCCTTCTGCATAATACGAGATCCAGCTTCAGCCATCTTCTTGATTGCAGTCTTAAAAACTGCCTGGCCATCTGTCATCTTCAAATAATGCAGGCGCTGTTTTACTGTCTCAATTGAAGCAGGGTTCCTTGAGCCACCCCCTTGCATACATAAAAGCTCGCTCTGTGATCCATCAGCACCTAAAAGAACCTCTCCCACAAGCAACCCAGGACCCTCATTTGAAATCACCTGTGCTGCTGCTCCATCCCCAAACAGAACACATGTATTTCGATCTTCATAGTCTATAATCGCAGATAATTTTTCAGAAGAGATTAATAAAATATTATTATATGTTCCTGATTGAATATAAGCCTTTGCTACTGATAATCCATAAAGAAAACCAGAACATGCAGCTTGAATATCCATGGCAGCAGATTTAGAAGCCCCAATTTTTTCTTGAATAATACATGCAGTACTAGGAAAAATAAAATCAGGACTTAACGTTGCAACTAAAATTAAATCTATATCATCTGCCCTCTTTTTTGCAGCCTTTAAAGCCTTAAGGGCTGCATTTGTCCCCATATCAGAGGTGGACTCATCCTCAGCAGCGATTCTTCTCTCCCTAATCCCTGTTCTAGAATGAATCCATTGATCAGATGTATCAACCATCTTTTCAAAATCCTGATTAGTCATCACTCCTTTAGGAACGTATGAGCTGTTAGACACTATATAAACATTTTGATGAGCCATAAAAATTTACTAAACACCTTCAATTCATAGTTGATATTTTACCTTAAAAGTCCAATAATGAAAAGCTCAAAAAAAGAACTAAAATTCCTCCTTTATGACCTATCCTAAAACTCTTGAAAAACTAATTATGCATCTAAAAAAACTGCCAGGTGTAGGTCAAAAAACGGCTGAAAGATATGCGTTTGAACTGCTTACCTGGGATGAAGCTGAAATCACCCCACTTGGCAACCTTCTCCTGTCATTGAAAGAAACTTTTAACAAATGTGCTGAGTGTAATGCACTTTGCGAAAATAACAACTGCAGGTTTTGCAACTCCCCACAAAGAAATCAGAACACCCTATGTATTGTCTCCTCCCAAAAAGACCTTTATGCACTGGAGCAATCAAATTTCTTTACTGGGCTCTATCATATTATCCCCAACACTCTCTCACCACTTGATCAACTAGAAATCGATACAGCAGTAATCAACGCAATCAAAGAAAGAATTTCTTACCGCAATATTAAGGAGATAATTCTTGCTTTTGACTCTACAGTAGAGGGAGATGCCACAACGCTCTATATTTCCCAAGAATTAAAAGCACTTGATCTCTCTATCACAAAACCAACTCATGGCCTCCCCCTGGGAAGCTCTCTTGATTTTGTAGACAAAGCAACTCTACACAGAGCTTTTTCATCTAGAGGATCACTCTAAAGCAAGACCAGAATTAGCCTTTCCCAAAAAACAAATAACCAAAAATGTGACGTCTCTTAGCTTATTTTTAAGTGTAACCCCTAAAACTCTATCCTACAGTTGAAATTTTTCTTGTGAATACGGGTCTAACCTAACCAAGATCTTCCTAAATTCTCTTGCCAAATTCTTATCCCTAAACTATAATAGCCACAATTTTAAATGTGCTAGCCACTGTCTAAATGACTTTCTATCTAGCTGTATACACCAGAGAGATTCTAAGATGAAAAAACTATTACCACTTATTGCAGCTCTTGCAATCACATCACCATTAATCTCAGATGATAAAGGACCTATACAAAACTCAAAGATAAAAAAAATAGAAATTGTCATTGAAAACTCTCAACCAAATGATACATCAATAAGACATAAAATACTCAATCAACTGCAGTCAAAACAAAACCAAACCTTTGATCACACAATCTTTGATAGGGACCTTAAAAACCTCTCTTCTGACTACGACAGGGTTAAACCTACTATTACCCAAACTGATGATGGGCTAGTTATTAAACTCACACTCAAAGAAAAACCACTCATCACGAGTATAGAAGTATCTGGAGCATCATTCAAATCATCAAAAATTATCAAAAAGTCTGAGTTAAAACTCGATCAGGTTTATAACCATGAAGAAGTCTATACGGCACTTAATAAAATACGGGAATTCTATATTAAGAGAGGCTATTTCCAGGTAGAGATTAACTACAATATCGAAAACAGTACCACAACAAATAGCGCTCACTTAATCATCAATATAAAGGAAGGGAAGAAGGGGATCATTCACGATATAGTCTTTAAAGGATTCGATACAGCAGAGAAAAAAGCTGTGATGAACCTGATTAACTCCTCAAAACACAACATTCTAAGCTGGCTTACAGGTTCTGGCATTCTAAATAAAGAAGCGATCGATCAAGACACAAAGGCAATCGTAGATTATATGCACAACCAAGGGTACGCCGATGCCCATGTGGCCATCAATATTATTGACCTGAATAAGAAAGATCTTGCACTTGAAATCACACTGAAACGAGGAGAAAAATACCACTTTAATGAGGTCAACTTCAAAGGGCTTTCCAGTGCAACGGCTGAGGATTTGGAAAAAGAAATCTCTATTAAAGATGGCAGCGTATACTCAACTAAAACTCTTCAAAATGCTCAGGCAAAAATCAAATCTTTCTATGGCAATCAAGGAAGAATAGACACAACAGTTAACTATACGCTTAGCACATCGATTGACGACCCCTACCAATATAATGTAACTTTTCAAATTGAAGAATCAAAGGTCTATAATGTTGGGTGTATTCATATTAAAGGCAATCGTTCAACAAATAAAAACACAATCTATAACCGCATAAAACTCACGCCAGGAGAAAAATTCAGTAAAAAAGCTCTTACTGAAACGCAATACAATTTACTTGGTAGTGGACTCTATAAAAACGTAAATGTCTATACCACTGAACACCCTAATGATAATCAAGCCTATAAAGATGTTGTTATCGATATAAAGGAAGCATCCACTGGTAGCATGAATTTCTTTGCGGGAGCTAATTCAACACAAAACGTATTTGGTGGTCTTAATATAACAGAGAATAACTTTAATATTTTGGGATTTAACTCTGTATTTGAAGATGGCATTAGATCACTTAGAGGTGGGGGAGAATACCTAGACCTTAAAGCTCAATTTGGAAAAAAGGATAAATCTTATTCAATATCTTGGTTAAATCCGTATTTCATGGATTCACCTTGGAGACTGGGCATAGAAACATCATACAACGCAAGTAATGTCATATCTAGTAACTATGACTTGCATACTATAGGAAATGCTACATCTGCTACATATCCTATATCACCCTATTTCTATGCAGGTGTGAAATCACGCATAAAAGATGCAATTATTAGACTTCATAACATCTCTGACGTCATTTCTGATAAAGATGCTAGAGATTCAGGTCTAGTTGTTGGCGCCTCTTTTATTGCTGGTTATGATTCAACAGACAATGCATTCAAACCTCATAGAGGAATTAGATCAAACATAGAAATTGAAGCTGCTAACCTTGTGCGCTCTAGTATGGTTGATGACTTCCCCTTTATGAAATATGCATATCTCAACTCTATTTACTACCCTGTATCACAAAAGTCTACGCTTAAATTAAGAGGAGATGCAAAATTCATAACCCCATTTATGAAAGGAACAGCACTAGGATTACCCTTGACTGAACGCTTCTTCCTTGGTGGAGAAGAAACCGTTCGTGGATACAATCCTGCAAGCATTGGGCCAGAATATTCACCTGGAAACCCAAGCGGAGGAATATCCTCACTTCTTCTTTCTACTGAATATAAGTACAACATAATTAAACCTCTCGACATATTTACCTTCTTTGACAGCGGTGCTGTCTCAATCAAAAAATTCAAGATAGGCGACATGAAGATGAGCACAGGCGTTGGTGCAAGAATTGATGTTGGAGCTGGAATGCCATTTGTTATTGGATACGGTATACCTATCAATGAAAAAGATAAGAGTAAAATCAACAAAGTATTTTTTAGTATGTCCGGAAGCTTTTAATCTAAATTCAAAAAAAGGCCTAACTCTATTATGATTTAGGCCTTATTTTATTTCTTATGAGTTCTAAGTTTCTCTAAATTTTTTAAAAAAAGACATGAGATTATTATAACAAACTTGAGTCTTTAAAAATTTTGAGGAAGGCATTAGACCCATTAAACCACCGTAAACTCCAGGTTTAGAAACTTTCTTTGTGATAGCAGATTTAGCCATTACAGTCACATTACTAGTTATACTTATATGTCCCACCACACCCACTTGACCTCCAAGAGTAACTCTATCACCTATCTCTACAGAACCAGCTATACCTACCTGCGAAACTATAAGACAATCCTTTCCCATCTTTACATTGTGACCAATCTGAACTAGATTATCAATTTTCGTACCCTTCCCTATAATAGTTGAAGCAATACGAGCTCTATCAATTGTTGTATTAGCTCCTATTTCAACATCATCTTCAATGACAACAGATCCTAATTGATCAATCTTTTTATGCTTATAATCCTTAGATGTATTATATCCAAATCCACATGAGCCTATGACTGCCCCTGCTTGAATGATAACTGTGTTACCAATTACTGTATGCTCTCTGAGAGTAACATTAGAATAGATGATTGAACCATTACCAATAACAACACCTTTGCCTATAAAGGTATTAGGATAAATAACGACTCCATCTCCTATAACACAATCCTCATCAACAACTACATTGGGATAGATTGTAACATCTTTACCTATTTCTACGTTAGGAGCTAGAACCGCTGATGATGAGATCTTTGAGGTAAAAATAGTACTATAATTATTCTTACGGAATAACTTCGTAAACTCATAAAATACATCTGAGGGTTTCTCTGTAATCACATAGCTTTGATTACTTTTAAGTTCTTCTCCAGGCTTGATACATATTAGACCTGCTTTAGAATTATTCAAATCTTTTCTGTATTTCTCTGATGCAAAAAAAGTGATATCATTTTCTGTTGCTTCAGACAGTATAGAAACATCTTTTATATTCTTTTCCGATTTAATAACAAATTTGAGTTGAGGAAAAAGTTCTTCCAACTCAATAAGTGAGTAGGATTTGTTTTGCATTATCTATCCTCTAAAGTATACGCTAATAAAAAAGTAGCCTACAATTACATAGGCTACAAGATATGATCATTTCACTAAAAAAAATTACTTTTCGCTTTCTTTTTTCTGTAGTGCCGCAAATTCCTTATTCATTTCTGTAATTACATTTTTTGTAATATCAAGGCTATCAACGCTATAGAAAGCTGCATCTTTGTTGATAATCAACTGAATATTCTCTTTAGAAGCAACCTTTGCTGATGCATCATTAATCTCTGTTGAAATTGCTTGAATCATCTGCATATTTGCTTGTTGAAGAACCTGATAGTACTGGGATTGATATTTACCCATCTCATCATTTAGCGATTGAAATTTTTCCTTTAAATCAGCCTCTGCTTTGGGATTTAAGCCATCAAGATAATCAGCATCCTGCAATTTCTTCATTGTATCTGTCATCTGATCTTCAATATCCCTTACAGCAGTCTCCATCTTAATTTTAAGTTGATTAAAATTTTCCTGTTCCTTTTTACCAAAATCAGATTCCTTAAGGCAAGTGGTAAAGTTAACTAAACCAACCTTACTTACAGACGAGGTCTCTTTTGCATTCAATCCAGCTGCAGATAAAAGCGCTCCTACTGCAAGCAAGCAGCTTGCATATTTTTTTGATGACATCATATCTCCTATGAATTTATTGATTGATTTGTCCAGTTTACTTGAATAGCTTATTTTTATTCAAGGAAGCTATATAAGTGTACTTTTTGCTCTTGGACTCAATTATTCTATCCTTTATAATTATTCCAAAGATTTCCCATGAGGTATCATGATTTCCTACTATGAAAAAGACAAAGACTCGCTATCCTTCAAAAATATTGCTGAACCTAAGCACGGTTGCCTTCTTTATTCTTCCTACGCGACATATGAAGATCTTAAAATAATCTCTAAACTTATCAATATAGAAATTGAGGACCTGGAGGATTGTCTTGATAAACACGAAATTGCAAGGATTGATAATACCGAGGATGTTATTATTACCTACCTCCGCATGCCAAATCACCAAGAGCGTGGTCACTATACAAACACAATATCTATACTCATTGATAAAAAAAATGATTATATTTGCATCATTACCCCAGGGAGCTCAAGAACTATAGAAAACATGCTAACAACTGATAAAAAACCTTTTGAAGGCGATCTCCAAAATAAAACAACCCTCTTTATACATATTCTTTCACTCATCGTCCAAAATTTTACAACGCTTATTAAAAAGGTTAGGCGTGAGGTCCTAGCCTTTGAAAAAGATATTGCTGAGGTAACCCAAGAAGAGCTATATGATCTAACAATACGGGAGGAATTCATCAGTCAAACCCTTTATGCCATTGAACCTTTTGATGATGTAATCACCCAGTTTAAAAAAGGAAAATTACTAAAAATTAATGATGATCACGTTGAGGAGATGGATGACATTCAACATGCCAATGATCAAAATATAAGCATGTGTATGATCACCTCTAAGATGTTTACCTCACTAAGGAATAATGTACAAATCATCATTACGAATCAATTTAACAATAAAATCAAGCTCCTTACAGCACTTACTCTAATTCTATTCTTTCCTATGATGATCTCCAGTCTCTACGGAATGAATGTCTCTCTTCCCTTCGAAAAAAGCCCTCATGCATTTGGTATTATACTGGTAATTAGTGTCTTTATCTCGATAGCTTCCTTCTATCTATTCCAGAAGCGACGTTGGCTATAGTAAAGTTTAACTAGTTTTTTTCTATGTGTATAGTCTGTGATGGGGCAAATTCCGCTCCGTTAGCTTCCACAATTTTCATTGCTTCTAAAAAAATATTCTCTTGTATTTGTTGATATTCCATCCAATCTGTTGTCTTAGTAAAGGTGTAAATTCTTATATCAAGAGATGAATGAGCAAAGTTAATTAAATTTACAAAAAGGGCTTTAGAGTGATCAATATCATCACGTGATTGTAGCATTTTTTTAATTTCTGATGTTATCTTAGATAAAATTTTGTGATCTTGATACCTCAGACCAATAATTTGTTTTATCCTTCTATTTGACATCTTTGATGGATTCTCAATTGCTGAAGTTGAGAACACTGCATTAGGAACATAAATGGGTCTCTTATCAAAACCCCTTATTCTTGTACCTCTCCAGCCTACATCCTCAACAGTTCCCTCAATTTGTTGACCAATCACTCGAATCCAATCTCCTACCTTAAATGGCTTATCAAGATATATCACAAGGCTGCCAAAGAAATTAGATAGAATATCTTTGGCAGCTAAACCAATAATAAGGCCCCCCATACCACCGAGGGCAAGTAGTCCCGATATACTAAAACCAAAGGTTTGAAGTAATATAAGTATTGATGATGCAGCAACGACTGCCTTAAGTAACTTACTAACAGCAGTAACTGTTGTTTTATCAATACTCTTCGATCTATAGCTCTTTCTAGATAAGAAACCTTTTTCAAGATTACCTATAAGCAACAGAAAAAACCAAACGAAAGAAAATACAATCAGCACCCTTAATATTGGATTTAGAACATCAAATATATACTCCAGTAAAAAACGTTCTTTAATCAGTGTGACTGAGTATGATGCAGCAATGACCCACAGAAGAAATCGGAGTGGCTTTATGCTTGCAGAAAAAAAATGTTTTGCAAAAAAATGGCCTTTCTTCTCACTAATTGAGAGAAATTTTCTTAATATCTTTCCAGATAAATAGCTCGCAATCAGGGCTACAAAAAAGACAATCCCAAAAAATATTACCCAAGATTCCCGAAGAATAAAGCTCCATAGTTCCATGACTTTAGTTTATCACACTATCTAACAAACAATCAATAGCCCAGCAGGATTTTCAATTATTTTCTTGAATGTTTGTAGGAATTTTGCTCCATCAGCTCCATCAATAATTCTGTGATCACATGAAAGTGTGAATGTTGTCCTATGACGATTGGTACAAACTCCATCTTCCAATTTGACATACTCTTGCAAGCACCCTACTGCTAAGATTGCTGCCTGCGGCGGATTAACAATCGCACCAAAGTCCTTTACTCCCATCATCCCAAGATTTGATATTGTAAATGAACCACCCATATATTCATGTGATTTTAGTTTTCCCTTCCTGGCTTTTATAACTAATGATTTCACTTCACTAGCAATATCAACAATTTGTTTTTGATCTGCTTGACGTATAATTGGTGTAATCAGGCCATCATCGGTTGCAACTGCAATAGCAATATCAACAGTATTCCATGCAATTATCTGCTCCTTTTGATTATCAAAACCTTGATTAATAGACATATGATTCCTTAGCGTCATTGCACTTGCTCTTACTATGAAATCATTAATACTAGCTTTAATTCCATAAGTTGAACTCAAACTCCTACGAAACTCAACTAACTTATCCATTTCTACATCAATAGAAAGATAAAAGTGAGGTATCTGCTGTTTTGAAGCCTGTAATTTATTACCTATCGCACTTCTCATAGCAGACATCTTTACGTAGCTATATGATCCAGGTTTATCTTGACTAAACTCTTTAGGGAATATAAATTCACTCTTTGGTGCCTGCTCTACATCTTGAGCTAAAATTCTTCCATGAGGACCGCTGCCTTTAATACAAGATAAATTAACGCCTAAGTCTTTAGCAAGCTTCTTAGCTTTTGGTGATGCACTTATCCCACTCTTCTGTCTATGAAGAGAGTGATCGCCTTCAATTGGTTCAGTAGGCACAAAAATCATTTTATTGACTGTTTCTACAGCAACCTGTTTCTCTTGATTCACTTCCCCAGAAGTAGACACCTTATCTATAGCTTCCGTTGGATGTTCTTCTTTTTGTTTACTAAGTTGTGCAATATGATCACGTACTAGTTTAATTCTAGGATCTTTTGTACCTTCGGGTGATATAAAGATCGCAGGATCATTGATGCCATACTCTTTATCTTTTTCAATATATATCTCACCAATGATTCCATCTAATTCTGCTTCAATTTCCATGGTAGCTTTATCTGTGGCAATGCTAAAAAGAATATCACCTTTTTTTACCGTTTTCCCTTTCTCCACCTTAATATCAACAATTGCATAACTCGTGCCAGTTGGGCTAGCTTTTGGGATTGA
This sequence comes from uncultured Chlamydiae bacterium, assembly GCA_902609415.1. Lineage (GTDB taxonomy): Bacteria > Chlamydiota > Chlamydiia > Chlamydiales > CACLRR01 > CACLRR01. The sequence goes on along the minus strand of CACLRR010000006.1, from coordinate 21,703 downwards.
AATAATACACTCATTCAATTCACTCTGCTTCATCAACACTCTCCATCAACTAAATATCCATACATTGACAAATTAAGGTTTATTAATCAAATCCTTATTCCATCTAGTACTATTTTACATGCCTCATAAATACGTTTTTTATTAGGCAGTGACTGTTCCTCTATATTCTTTGAATAAGGCAAAGGATTCTCTGTTGATGCTACTCGGACGACTGGTGCATCTAATGCATCAAAACAATGGATCTGCAACTGTGCAACCACTTCTGCTCCGATACCAGAATAAAGGTGTCCCTCTTCTACTACAACTGCTCTTGATGTCTTTTTCACCGATGTAATAATTGTCTCAACATCTAACGGCTTAATTGATCTAAGGTCAATAATTTCAACCGAATAACCCTCATTTTCCAAGCGATTTGCTGCTTCCTCTGCATGATAAAGTGCCCTACTATATGCTATAATAGTTATATCTGTACCCTCACGAACTCGCTTTGCCTTTCCTATTTCTATATTCTTTTCAGTATCTAAAGGACCCTCTTTATGATAAATCATCTCATGCTCTAGAAAGAGGACTGGATCATTACAGTTAATAGCTGCACGAAGCAATGAATAGCTATCCTGGGGATCTGATGGAGCTAAAATGTGTAAACCTGGAAACCCTGCAAAAATTCCTGCTACATCGTGCGAATGTTGGGAAGAAACCTGAGCTGCTGCACCATTTGGCCCTCTCATGACAATAGGGCAAGAACACTGCCCATTGGTCATATAGCGTATTTTTGCTGCTCTGTTAACAATTTGATCAAATGCTACAAACGAAAAATTAAAGCTCATGAATTCAACAATAGGTCTCATTCCAGCCATAGCAGCGCCAACAGCAAATCCTGAGAATGCAGCCTCTGCTATGGGAGTATCTCGCACTCTCTCTGCACCAAATTCCTCAAGTAGACCCTTAGATATTTTATATGCCCCCTGATATTGGGCTACTTCTTCACCAAGAAGAAAGACATTTTTATCATCAGTCATGGCATCTTTCATAGCCTGCCTTAGAGCTTCTCTGATTGAAATCTTCTCAAACTTCATCTAAGACTCCCTTTTTCATATCAAATTCATCAGGATCCTTTCCTTCCATTGCTTTATCTAGTGCTATCCTAATGGTTTCTCTAACTTCTTTTTCGCACGTTTCAATGTCAATCTTTCGTTGTTCCATCTCCTTTCTTATAATAGCAATACAATCATTTTTCTTTATATAACACTCTATTTCCTCCCGATCTCTATAATTTCCCGGATCAGAAATGGAGTGGCCTTGATAACGATAAGTATCTACTTCAACAATAATAGGCATCGAAGTTTTTCTAGAATCATTGAGTACATCTGTAAAACTGTCGATTAAATGAAAAAGATCACAACCTTTAAGATAATATGAGGATAGATCATAAAGTTGTGCAAGCTTCTTTCCAAGCGGGTGAAAAGATATTGCTCTATCTACTGCTGTGCCCATTCCATATCTGTTATTTTCAATCACATATATGGCAGGTGCTTTACTTAGTTTTGCTATATTAAGAGCTTCATAAATTAGGCCTTGTGCAACTGCTCCATCACCAAGAAAACAAACCACTTGAGGAGATTTATTACCTAAATGGTTCTTTGCGTGGGCCATACCTGCTGCTAATGCAGCATGACCACACACAATTCCCTCACCCAAAGGCATATTAGGAAGCGATAAGTGCATGGAACCACCTATTCCTCCAGAACATCCTTCCCTCTTTCCTAAAAGCTCAGCAAAACCTGCTTGGGGAGAACCATTTAATGCTAGATAAAGTCCATGACACCTATACGTCTGAAGAAAATCACCCGTCTTCTGTCCAAAAACAAATGCAGAGGCTACAGCAATTGCTTCCTGCCCCTTATATGAATGATAAAAACCTCCAACGGCTCCTTGCTTATAGAGTCTTACTCCTTCATCCTCAAAAAGTCTGATCTCTATCATCTTCTTAAAGAACTCTTTCAGTTCTTGATCGGTTAAATTTCTTTTATTTGAAGGAGTATGGTAATCACTCATCTCTATTGTTTATCCTAATAAATTACAAAAATAATACTTAATTCTCACTTATCAGCAAAGGACTTCTTTTTCTATTAGAAAATCGTCTTTTCGACTATAATCGCAAAAAAAAGGAGTCAATAGTGCCACACAGACCAATCCTATTTGATCTTGAAACAACTGGTGTTAAGTCAGATACCGATAAGATTATAGAAATTGCAGCCTATGATGTAGAAAATGATAAGACTTTTGTAGAGTTTGTAAACCCTAATGAGACAATTCCACCAGAAGTCACTAATATTACGAATATTACAGATGACATGGTCAAAGATGCCCCCACCTTTGATGTTATTGGAAAAAAGTTCATCGACTTCTGTGGAACTAATTGCATTCTTGTAGCGCACAACAACGATAACTTTGACAAGCAATTCATTTTGCATGAAACCAAGAGACATTCCCTAGACCTTCCAGAATTCCTCTACTTTGACACCCTTAAATGGGCAAGAAAATATCGCCCCGACCTTCCTCGCCACTCCCTTCAATATCTTCGTGAAGTCTATGACATCCCAGCAAACAATGCCCACAGGGCTCTTGATGATGTAATGATGATGTATCAAATCTATAGCTACATGCTAGGGAACCTAACAATTGAAGAAGCCTATGATCTAATCTATAACTCTAACGATACCATGACACAAATGCCCTTTGGAAAACACAGAGGCATGCCTCTTTCCAAAGTTCCCTCCCACTATCTCAAGTGGCTAAGCACCTCGGGTGCATTAGAAAAACCAGGAAACACAGACCTCAAGGAGAGTCTCGAAAAACTCTCCCTAATTTAACTCACCCTCAGGTTCTTGATTTATAGGGATCCTTAATTACCCTAAAAACTAGAAAGAACTTCGATGGTTATGTAAACATAATCTCCAAGTATATCTTCTATAAAACCCGAATCGCTTTTTTTTGCTATTATGACGTAGAAATTACCTTTAACTAGCTCTGATTCGAACTTTATAACCCAAGGATATCTCTCCTTCAATTGGGCATAAGTAAGTTTCTGATCACTATAAGTCAATTTTTTTCCTCTTTTTGTAGAAAAGGGGGGATCTTCAATTGTAAACCTTATTACTGAATTCTCCTTTAAGTCTTCTTCCTTACGATCCTTTAGAGGATCAGAAATAATAAGATATGAATGGCCGTCTTTATTTATAAGTCTTGCTTTTTGTGTTTGTTTCAAGAGATTAAGAGCCACACGCATAAACATCTTATTGTTTAATTCACGCGCCTCTACTTCACTAAGCGCTTTCAATATACTAAATTGTGTTTCAACCTTCTTTCCTTTGAGATCTTTAGAAGAAATTTTATACGAACCACCAAGCCCTGCTTTTATAATAATTTCCCTCTCTTCAGCACTCAATCGATCCATCTCTACTATTTGAATTCGTTCTTCTTTGTTGATTCCACTAGCAACTAAGCAAAGGTATCTTTTAAGTGTAAAAGGCTCTCCTTGCTCAATTATTTGGTAAGAAAAATCATTACTAGGCGCTATGGGTCTCTTAGTTTCTTTATTACCTTTTTGATACCATGCTGTGTCCTGTATAGGAGAATTTCTAACAGGCGTTTGGTAATTGAACCAAAACCCTAATAAAAGGCCTACAGATATTATTATTAAAAATAATCTTTTCTTATTCATTTTCTACCTTTTATATTTTATTATACCTTTTCCTAATAACTCATATTTTGTGCGACAAAAAAAGCAAGCCTATCACTTACTTTATACTCTTTATGATCTGATATTCCAGGTAACTAGAAACCTCAGGTACAAAGTAAAAACAAGAAAATTCAGAAAGACAAAGAGAGCCTCAAAAAAAGGCTCTCTTTGATCTAATTATCTATTCTCTTTTTGTTACTTCTTAGCTTCCCTTGCTCCATCAGTGGTTAACGGTGTGACAACCTGCGCCTTCATAGTTACAGTAGAATTAGGATGACTTTTATCATCTCCATTTAAAGTGCTTGGGTGCGTATAAATAACGCATAACCCATCGTTCTTGATTAATTTTCTCACACCCTGAAATTCCGTACTGAAATCGCCTAATCGCGCACTGCCTCTTTTTTTTATTTTGCCTTTGTTATCTACGATAGTATAATTAACTAGAGAATCATCGTTTACCCTCGTCTCACTTACTTCTGTTCGTTTAGCTAGAGCTGCCCTTCCATTTATCCTAACAAATTGTAGACCTTTATCTCTTTTAGCCATCTTTTTGTACCTTATAGTATTTTGCTTATCTGCAAATTCCAAAGCAGCTTTGTAAGATAAAAATTGACGCAGTTTAAAAGTTCTTATATGGCCTCTCTTAGGATCAATCTCTTTTACCAAATGCCCTTTAACCATCGATGCGTGTACACCTTTAAGTCTAGATACTTCTACTATCACTTCTCTTTTTGTTTTCTTCCCTTTGCTTATCTCTTCGATCTCTTGTACTGCATACTCTTCTCGTTCATTTAGTGGCTTTCCTGTTCGTCGTATAACTTGATATCGCAACTGTCCTCTTTTGGCAGGGACTTCTGTTCTTTCTTCAGCAACCTGTGCTACTGGATTTTTAGAAGTAGCAATGGGTTGACTTTCAGTAAAAGATACTCCAAATCCAGCAACCACTATTAATAATATTATTTTTTTCAAATTCATTTTATTCTCCTTTTTATTATTTATTATATCATTTCCTAATAACTCATATTTTGTGCGAAAAAAAAGAGAGCCTAAAAAAGGCTCTCTTTGATCTAAACTTACCCATGTTCCTTTCATCCATCCTACGACGCCTATTCGGCACTACCACTCGGCGCTGTAACCACTATTTCTACAATGTATAGATGCCCAGGGACTACTTCTTCTATACCGAAAGCTTTCCCTCTAGAGACTAGAGTAATCAGTCGACCCTCAGATAAATATTGTAAAATCTCCGCAGCCCACATATTTTCTCTCTCGAATCTATTAAGAGAATAATTTCCACTTGCAACTATGCTCCCAGTGCGCTGGTCTCTGATTTGAAATCTAACTTGCAAATTGTCTCTTAATGCCACTGATTTCTCATCCTCGGTCCTTGTCCCTCCCATGATGGCAGTGCTTCCATTTATGGTTATTTCTTTAGCTAATCGATCTAATTTCAATATTCCTTTTTTCGTTACAATAAATCTCTTTTGCGCATACCTCTCTGCTTGCTCTCGATCCATATAATTTATAGCTCTTCTACTATTTATAACTTTCCCACTACTACTATCAACTACCTCAATGTTATGACCTTCAAGCACAAGCCTACCAAACTCGCTTTTCGCTAATTTTCTCGTTGATTCAAGGAAAACTCCTCCTACACCATTACTGCTTATAGATTCTACTATTACAAACTCTTTTTTTCTCTCCTAGGTTTTTTCTCTGTCCTACAACTCTATATACGTAACCTCTTTTTCTTTTAACTTCAGAATACTCTTTTTGACTCTCTTTAGGTAGATCTTTGCCTCCTTGACTCTCTTCAGACACACCCCTACTAGCACATGAAGATAACCCAAGGCCAGCAACCACTATTAATAACAATATTTTCTTTAAATCCATTTTATTCTCCCTTTTTTATTATTTATTATATCAATTTTCAATATCTCGTATTATTAGGGGAAAAGTTGAACAAAAGAGGTCTTAGATATAACAATTCTTCATACGGCTTTCTGAATATTAATCATCCATAAAAATCCTAAACAGATCTATACGGAGGCATAAGAAATAACCCACCCATCAACACTCATTTCTAATTTTATTGAATATTGCCTCGACAATGACGGCTTTTTCTTAATCTCATGATGGGAGTTAAAGTGATCGACAATGATAATTTCAGGTTGAAAATTTACTACTCTACGTTCTATCTGTTTTCCAACCTCATCGCTTCTAGCTTCTTCCCCATATACTAGAGACGATTGGTAATAATGCTCTCTAGACTCTATGTTACTATTAGCTTTTATAATACTTTGGCTAACTGGATGATAATGATCTAAAAAACCTTGATCAAATAAATTAATATTCTCAAAAGAATACTTTTTTAAATCAAATTCCATAATATTAATAACTTTTTAATAGTATTATACTATAGCTGGCTTTTGGTTATAATATAACTGATGCATAGCACGGAAAGTATTAGAGCGATCAAGGAGCTCTTCAAGTGTCCCAATATCCAAGACCTTTCCTTCACCAAGTAAGATGATACGATCGACATGTTCAATTGTTGATAAGCGATGCGCTATAATGATCTGCGTGAGCTCGCCTTTAATCCCCTTCATTACCTCGCGAATATGATGTTCACTAAGAGAGTCAAGTGCCGAAGTGGCTTCATCAAGGATCATGATGGAAGACTCTTTGAGTAAAGCCCTTGCTATAGATAGCCTTTGTAGCTGCCCTCCCGAAAAATTCCTTCCGCCCTCAGCAACTTGGGTATAATAGTTATCCTCAAGAGCTTCGATAAACTCTAGCGCATGGGCTTTTCTGCACGCATCCTTTACCTTAGATAGTGAGACCTCCTTACCTAACGTCAAATTTGCAAGGATTGTGTCACAAAAAAGAAAAGGTCTTTGAGGTACAATTGAAATAAGAGATCTTAGCTGATCCTTAGAATAGTCATTAACAGATAGACCATCTAGCACAACCCTTCCTTTATCCACCTGATAAAGATTAGGAATAAGATGAGCAATGGTTGATTTCCCAGAGCCAGTTGCACCCACAAGAGCTATACTCTCACCTTTCCTTATAGAAAAGCTTACATCACTTAATACAAACTGCTCTGCATATTTAAACCATACCCTTTCAAACTTCAAATGATCCTTAAATGTTGCAATATTCGTCACCTTATCCTTCTCCTGGTCAGGCTCAATATCCAGTACTTGATAGAGTCTTTCCGCAGCAACAACACCTTTTTGTACATTCGCATTTTCATCAGCAAAGCGTTTTACTGGTTCATAAAAAAGGTGGAGAAGTCCACAAAAGACAATAATATCCATTAAAGGTATATATAATACAAAGAGACCAAACATCAGGATTGCTACAAGACAAAACGTTGTCATAAAATGAAGGATAGGTCTTGTCATCAGATCATACTTACTAATCTTAGATTCTAAAACCTCCATTTCATCATTTTTTTCCCTGTACCTATCTAATGCATATCTCTGCATCGAAAATATCTTAACAACTTGAATACCTGATAAGAAATCTAGTAAGACCGTTGAAAAATCTTCCTGATTTTTCTGTAATTTGCGCGTTGAGCGCTTCACTCTTCTTGTGATCACTCTAATAGGATAAATCACACTTGGTAACCCTATAAATACAATCAGTGTAAGCTGCCACGAGAACATAAAACAGATTGTAAGAGATGTGATAAGCACAAAAGGCGTATGAATATAATTTGTAATTAATGAATTAATCGATAATGAGATTTGCGCTGCATCATTTACAACCCTTGATGATAAACTACCCACATTATGTTGTTGGAAGAACTTCATCGGCAATGATTGAATATGCTTAAAATATTGCTGACGCAAGTCCTTACTAATCTTAATGGCAAGAAGTTTTGTTAGATATCTACTATAAAAAAGGAAAAAAGCTTTGATAAGCCCTACGATAAGGAAAACCTGCAAAAATATTGAAAATTTATTCTCTGCTTGATGAACATAACTCTTAATCTTTTGTAACCAACGAAACATAAAAATACCGTCGCGTCCATTTTCAAAAAGATACTTCTGCGCATCACTTTTAACAACATACCCCTTATTCTCAACATCTAATTTAGGCCATACTCTTTGTACATCTTCCTTGCTCACACTTGCATCTTTATCAAAGAGCTGAAAGAAACCAACATCCCTTTCCGCAAGAATACCAAAACTAATCATCTCAGCTTGATTAACTACTGTTAAAATTAAAAGAGTACAAATACTTAAGAAAAAAAGAGAGAGTCTTTTTCTAACTCTAAGTGCTGATTTTAATAATCTCTTCATAATCGATTAGCATCTCTTTTTTTACACTAGATAATAAACCTCTAGCGCGCTCTCTTGCTAGATTTGTTCCATTAGACACAATTTTCTGAACCTCTCCCGTCTCATTTTTCCATTGCTCTCGCTTTTCCCTTATAGGACTTATAACAGACTCCAATACCTCTAGAAGATGCCCCTTCAACTTCATATCTCCAAGACCTCCTCTTTGATAATGCTCCTTTAATCCCATGACAAATGCTTTATCTTCACAAAAAACATCGAGATATTCAAAGACAATATTGCCTTCAATTTTTCCAGGGTCCTCTACCTTAATGTGTCCAGGATCAGTATACATCATACGCACTTTCTTCTTCAGCACATCACTATCATCACTCAAATAAATTGCATTTCCTAAAGACTTAGACATTTTAGCAAGCCCATCTACCCCTGAAAGCCTACCTGCAGTGCCAAACAATGGTTCTGGCATATTTAATATTTCTGTCTTATATGTTGCATTAAACTTCTTTACAACATCTCTTGCAAGCTCAAGCATGGGAGCCTGATCCAAACCGACAGGAACAAGATCTGCATTAAAACCTACAATATCTGCTACCTGAAAAAGTGGATAAAGATAGAAACCAGCAGGAACACTTGCTTCAAACCCTTTACTCTTACACTCCTCTTTAACTGTTGGATTGTGTCCTATTCGATTGATTGATACAAGGTTTAAGAAATAAGTTGCCAGCTCAAAGAGCTCTGGAATTTGCGACTGTATAAAGATCTTAGCACAAGTTGGATCAATACCAACTGCTAAATAATCCAAAGCCAATTCAAGAACGTTATCTTTTACCTTTGCAGGATTTTCAAAATTGTCAGTCAAAGCCTGCGCATCAGCAATCATAATGTACGTATCGTACTCTTTTTGCAGCTTCACTCTGTTTTTTAATGAGCCTACAAAATGTCCCAGATGTAATTGACCTGATGGCCTATCACCTGTAAGTATCACTTTTTTATTCTTCATAGGTCCATAGTGTGCCAAGAATAGGCTTTTCCAGCAATCAGATTCCAAAATCACTATGGTTTTTTAATAAAATTGAGTATAATTCCATACATGGTACAAGAAGAAGAAAAAACTTCCCTTCCAGAAAAAATCGGCACCTTTAAGCCAATAAAACTCCTTGGAAAAGGGGGTATGGGCGAAGTCTGGCTTGCTTTTGATAAAACCTGTAATCGCCATATAGCCATAAAAAAAATTAGAGATGACCTACTTAAACACTCTATTGTAAAAAAGCGTTTTCTCAACGAAGCCACTATTGCAGCTTCTCTTCACCACCCCTCAATAATACCTGTCTACCAAATATACAACACTAAAACGACAATATACTACACTATGCCCCACATCAAAGGGTCAACACTAAAAAATATTTTAAAAGATACAATCCAACGAGAAAAACAGAATAAAACACCCCACCCTATTGGCAACTCTCTTTCTGAACTAGTTCGTATCTTCCTACAAATTTGTCAAGCCACCTCATACTGCCACTCCCATCAAATCTTACATAGAGACCTAAAACCAGAAAATGTGATGATCGGAAATTTTGGTGAAGTGATTCTTCTCGATTGGGGCCTTGCGTGCTATGCCAATGATCTATTCCAAGATGAGACTTCCACCATTGAAAAAGTAACCCCACCAACATTCACCATGCCGGGGAAGGTTTTAGGAACTCTCAGCTATATGCCACCTGAAAGAATTGATGGTAAAAAGGCATCTTACCATACAGATATTTATGCACTTGGTGTTATTCTTTATCAACTTCTTACTCTCCACATGCCCTTTAAACGCTCCTCTATTGAAAAATTTAAGAAAATTAAGCAGTATGAAATTATCATTGATGCCCTAGAGTCTGCCCCTTATAGAAATATCCCAAAACCACTCTCTGAAATTGCCAAAAAATGTCTATCAACAGACCAAAAACAACGATACCCTTCCGTCAAAGAATTGATTGCAGACCTAGAAGCCTTTACAAAAGGTAGTGCAAAATGGTCATTTAGTATGACTCTTAGCGCAGACAATAAAAAGGATTGGGAATTTCAAGAAAATATCCTATTAAACAATAACCGCTCCATTATTGAGGAGGCTCATTGGGATAGCTGGGCCTACCTGATGATTTCTAAAAATGGATTCTCAGGAAACACAAAGATCTCATCATCAATTATTTTCGATCATAATACTGAGGGAGCAGGTTTTCTTATTGGAATTCCTGATGCTGAAGAGAGAAACTCTCTTCAAGATGGATTTTCCTTCTGGTTAAGCTCCACTAAAGCTAACACAGTCACTCTATACAGACAGGGCATCGAGATAAAAAGCTCGAAAGCCTTCCATTTCAATATTAATACACCATATACCATAGATATTGAAAAAACAGACGACTCTCTACGCCTTTTCATTGATAAAAAGCTCATTATAGACTACAACAGTTATCTTCCTATCATCGGCACACATATAGGTTTTATCTGTAAGGACTTTAACTACACAATTTCACCACTCAATATCTACATTGGAAGTCCAAGCCTTAAAGTGGGATGTTTAGCAGTTCCTAATGCTCTGCTTTCCTCAAAAAACTTCTCAGCCGCTTTTAACGAATACGAAAAAATCAGCATCAGTTTTGAGGGTAGATCAGAAGCTCAAAAAGCACTTTTTAAGGGCGGAATCTGCTTAACAGAAATCTATAAACAAACCAATGATCCAGCAAGAAAAAAGACTCTTGCTGAAAAAGCACATCAACTCTTTGATCAACTAAGCATAAATACACCTTCCCCCCTTGAGTACCTAGGAAAATCTATTGTCTATAGACTTCAAAATGATTTCACCGAAGAAATCAAATCAATCATTTACTCTCTTCTCAAACATGAAGAAAATCATCTTGTTTTTATCATCCATGAACACTTGATTTTTAGATTTTATGAAGAACTGCAAAGCTCTAGAAAAAAGGCGTTTAAATTAGCTCTTACACTTCTACAATATATCAAAACTCCCCTTCCATCAACTGTTCTTGATACTATTGTAAGCTTAATAGAACCTCAAATCAAAATCTATCCACCACTATCTATTGCCAGAAGTGATTACACTCATTATATTCATAATCTAACCCTCGACCTGTCCTTTTGGCTAGGTGAAAATCACATTCTTCAAAAAACAATAGAGAATAATCACGCACCAGAGGATGATATCCTTCAACAAATCCAAGCAAAAGCACACCACCTTTTAGAACTACTTACCCCACATCACACTGAGCCTTATGACCATTCATCCATTGAAAAAGCTTTTCCTTCTCTACAACACCAGCTTAAAAAGCAAAGCGTATCCATACTACCCAATATTTTAGAAAAACTACATTCAAAAGTAGGTTCATCTTTCTGGAAATCTCAACTTTCATGTTGTCAAATATGGACACACCTTCTACTCAAAGAGCATGAAAAAGCTAGTAATCTTCTCAAAACACTAGATAAAAACCATGATCATTACCACTTTCTAAAAGGGTGCCTTCTTGGCAATACATGCTCCTATCAGGAACTCCTTAATCATTTCCATCCAAAAACAGGTAGCCCATCACTCCACCTATTTAATCAATATCTCCACTCAAAATATCAACTAACCAAGTCCAAAGAAGACGAATCCTTCCACTATGAAAAAATAGATTTATATCGTAAACTGATACTCTTCTACCACTCAATAGGTAAAAACACTAGAGCCAATTTTTTTGAAAGAAAATTGATCAAAACTACCCAATATCGTACGATTGAATGATGAAAAATTTAGAAAAGAACTTTGATCCTAAAAAAGTAGAAAAAGACCTATATCATAACTGGAAAAAAGAGGGCTACTTCAAACCCAAGAATTCAAAAGAACAATTTTCTATTATCCTCCCCCCACCCAATGTCACAGGACACCTCCACATGGGTCACGCTCTTAATGTGACTATTCAAGATATTTTGATACGTTTTGCGCGTATGAAAGGAAAGGAGACTCTTTGGGTTCCTGGGACCGACCATGCAGGCATCGCAACACAAAACATTGTAGAAAAAGATCTCCTTCGTAGAGAAGGAAAAAAAAGGAACGATTTCAGTAGAGAAGAGTTCCTTCAACACATCTTTGATTGGAAAGATAACCACCAAGACGTGATTCTATCACAACTCGAATCTCTTGGTTTATCACTTGATTGGGATCGTTTACGCTTTACTCTTGATAAAACGTCGTCTAAGGGTGTTGCCCACGCTTTTAAAAAAATGTATGATGAAGGTTATATATATAGAGGTAAGCGCTTAGTAAACTGGGATCCTATGCTCCAAACAGCACTTGCAGATGAAGAAGTTGAATATGAAGATAGGGATTCTTCTCTTTGGTATATTCGCTACCCCATCGAAAAGAGCTCAGAATCGATTCAAATTGCAACAACAAGACCAGAAACAATGCTTGGAGATGTTGCAGTCGCTGTTTCACCTGAAGATAAAAGGTTTAAGGATCTTATCGGTAAAAATGTTACTCTTCCCATCACTAATAGATCTATTCCAATTATTGCTGATGATCATGTACAACCTGAATTTGGAACAGGATGCGTAAAGATCACTCCTGCCCACGATTTTAACGATTATGAAATTGCTAAAAGACATAAGCTAGAACCAATAAATATTCTTAATCCTAATGGAACTCTCAATAGGATTTATGATCCGTATGAGGGATTATCAATCATAGAGGCAAGAGAACGTATTGTTCGCCACCTTCAGGAACTTGATCTAATTGTCAAAATTGAGCCCCATAAAAACCGTATCGGTGTCTCCTATAGAACAAATGCAGTCATAGAACCTTACCTGTCAAACCAATGGTTTATCAACATGCAACCATTTAAGGAAAGTCTTCTTTCTGCTGTTGTCAATGATAAGATCAAACTCTACCCTTCCTCGTGTAAAAAAACCTATTGTCATTGGATTGAAAATCTAGAAAACTGGTGCATTTCCAGGCAGCTATGGTGGGGACACCGTATTCCTATTTGGTACTCAAAAAATGATCCCGAAAAGATGATCTGTCACACTGAAGAAGATACCCTTCCTGAAGAAATTAAAATGAATCCCGATGAATGGTACCAAGATGAAGATGTTCTCGATACATGGTTCTCTTCAGCCCTTTGGCCACTTACAACACTTTCATGGCCCGATCAAAATACAGACCTAAAAAAATTCCATCCCACAAGCACATTAGTTACAGGTCACGATATTCTCTTCTTCTGGGTTGCACGCATGATCATGATGAGTGAATACCTCACCGAAAAACCTCCCTTTAATGAAGTCTTTATCCATGGACTGCTTTTTAGTAAATCATACTGGAGAAAGGGTAAAGATGGTTCTGTTCACTATGTAACAAAAGAAGAAAGAATTAGTTACGAAAAAGGTGCCACCCCACCAAACGATATAGAATCAAAATGGGAAAAAATGTCTAAATCAAAAGGAAACGTTATTGATCCACAAGACATTATAAAAGAATATGGCACAGATTCTCTACGTATGGCCCTAACTGCAAGTATTACCAATTCCCCTCAAATCGATCTTGATTACAGAAAATTTGATGAATTCCGTAAATTTAATAATAAAATATGGAACGCTTCTAAATTTGTCATGCTGCATATCTCTAATAAGCCTGCTCTAACTAAAGAAATGATAAAAGAAGATATAGACACAAAACTTCTTACTTTAGACGATCAGTGGATCCTTTCCCGTTACCATCAGACCATAAATGAAGTTCATCAGTTCCTATCTGAATACACCTTTGACAAATACATTAAAGGTATTATGAGCTACTTCTGGGAGGAGTTCTGTGCTTATTATCTAGAGACATCTAAGACCTATCTTTTTGCAAAGGACTCTAATGAATTACGGTGTAATAAACAGAGAATACTACTTGAAATACTAGTGGGTTGCCTAAAATTATTACACCCTGTAGCTCCCTTTATTACCGAAGAAATTTTCCTCTCATTGAACGAAATCCTCCCAACATCTGCTGGCTCCATAATTATAGAGACATTTCCCACTGCAGACCTTTCAATGATACGAGAAGAACCTTCTAAACAATTTAATATGATCCAACAATGCATATATCAAATCAGGAATCTCAGGGCTGATATGCAAATTCCGCCAGGAATGAAAACAGAAATATCTTTCTATTCTAAAGAAAGAAGCAACACCTTAGATCTATTAAAAAATCATAAAAATATCCTGTCAGCTCTTCTTGATATCACTACAGCTTCTTTTACTTCTAGTGAGGAAGAAATTAAAAAAATTAACGGCTCCTCCACCTTTTATAATGAGATACAAATAGCGATAGCCACCCCTACGGAGCTAAAAGATCAAGAAATCAAGCGACTTAAAAAAGAACTTGAAAACTGTGTATCCCAGATAGAACTCCTAAATATAAAACTGGAAAATGAGAATTTCACTAAGAAAGCTCCCGAAAATCTAGTTATAAATTCTAAAAAGAAAAGAGATGATCTAGAAAATCAGAGAGTTCAGATTGAAAAGAATCTAAAAAAATATGATTAGAAGCTTGCTCATTGCACTTCTTTTTTTCAGCTGCGCATGCCAATCTAATCGCATACAAATTATAGAACAAAAAATCAACAAAGGACAAATCGCTGCACAATTTGTTAATGCGCCATACCCTGAAATATATAACGATATCCAAGGAGAACAATTACACATCACCTATAATATTGAAAAAAAACACCTACCTGCGAGTCTAGAAGTCAGTATACTTTATAAAAATCTGACCTCTAAAAACTATTCATTTCCTATAACAAGAAGAATATCTACTATCCTTATCGAAAATATGAATAAGGATTTTATAAGCAACCAGGGAATCCTATCATATACGGCTGTGGTTATATCTCAAAATGACAATAAACCTATTACACAATACAACCACAAACTGTGGGTTACTCTCATTAAAAAGACAACACCTCATAAACCTTAAGTCTTCAATATTATTCCTAACAATAACACAATAAACTTAAGATCAATTACGCATCAGATCTTAGTATGCGTTGCAACCAAAAGAGGCACATCTAATAACTTCCATCTTTTAAAAGCTATATATTTCATTCTAAAAGCATTTTGATCTCTCTTAATTTTAGCATCAGATTCCCCAAGAAAGTTTTTAATAGACATAGTTTCATCATATAATCGAGTTCTTCTTGCATAAACACCAAAAAATTCAGCACCAAAACTCTGCATTTTTTTATATTCCTTTTCATTATCTACTGATACAGCAATTGATTGATCTGTAGTAAAAAAGATCTCTAATGAACTGTTAATATCACGTAGTTGTAATATTAAACAGCGCATACGCTCCAATAAATCAATCTCCTTAGGTGACACAACTGTGTCCATTTTATGTTCTAAAACATCAGATGCGTCATCAAGCATTTTCACAATAGGAAAGATCTCAATTCTCATACCTAAACGGGTGGAAATATAATTCATTCTGGAGTCTTGACTTACTAAACCAAAAATGTATTCTACTGATCCACGAACTCTCAAAGCTAGTTGTTTTGCTAAAGAAAAGGGGGCCTTATAAACTTTTTCATCTGTACAAACAAGAGCACCTTCTACTTCCTCCGGCTCTTCCCTATCATAATGCTCATATCTTCTGCATGTATATGTCAAAACACCGACTAAGTTAGCAGCATCATCAGTCAACTGTGTCTCTCTTGTATACATCGCCTCAAATGTGCTGTTAGTAACGAGTTTTTCAGCTACTACTGGGATGACACTATCACACACCTTCTGAAGACTACAATCAACTGATAATCCTGCCATTGCTAAATCTATTTCAATACCTTCATCTACAACCATCCTTCTTAGACCTCTCTCGAGCTCCTTACTAATTTGTATAGTTTCACCAGCACAGTATGTAGTATCACCTAAAGAAAAATCACTTGAAAACCTAAGCAGAAATCCGCTTTTAAAAAATTCTAAAAAATTTCTCTCTGTTACAACGCCTTCTGTAAGTATATCATCCGGAATCTTAGATACTAATATTCCGTATTCTTCTAGCATTCTTCCACATAAATTATCTCTAAACCACTTTACCTCATCTATTGTAGGAAGCAAATCTTGACCACGATTAAACTCTCTACCCATCATTTTAAAAGGTTGGATAAATTCTATTTTACATCCAACTCTAAATGTATCATGGACTATACGTCCCTCTCCCACGACATTAGGAGGGCGCGGAATCACTTTTATTCCAACTTTTTCTAGATCCATTGTAGAACCATCTCTCAAACTATCTCTTAATAAACCAAGAATACGATTATCAATCAATACTGATGAACCAGCAGAATATACTCTATCATTGAGATGGAATTCTTTACGAAAGGCTACTGTATCTCCTATTCTAAAATAATTTGAAAGCGTGTATTGTTGAACCAAAGAACCTCTAAATGAAATAAGTTCATCTATTCCTTCATCTGGATGATGACCTTCATGAACAAATGTACGCTCACAAATAAGATAACACACGGTATTCAAAATACGCATTAAGCTAACTGTAGTCAATTCATGACCTTCTTCTTGACATGCTCTGTATACTCTAGGAAGACTCTTAAGAAGTTGTTCTTCAAGCCATTCTTCAAAGAGTTTTGGCTGCCTTTGAATAGGCATAAAAAATTCATCAACTAAAGGATCAAAATATCCACTAAACTGCCTCTTATAAATCCCAGTATCAGAAAATACTCGATATGCAATATCACTTTCTTTATGAGAAGGCCCTTCTTCATATAAGGTCTCCATAAATGATTGTTGTAATCTTGATTCTACTTCCATCTTGCCCAGACCGCGATAATTGGTCTCTACAATGATGCCGGCAGAATTTAGATCTATACTATTTCCATCATCTATATGAGACTGAAAAGCTAATACATCATCAAGATTAAGAACTTTATGACTACCTTCACTAAATACCTTATCTACGATAGTGAAATCTATAGTAAATTTAAGTTTACATCCAACTGAAATATAGGAGCCAAATGTTGCTTTGTTAATAATTCCTGAAGTTTGCTGTCTGCAAAATACAGAATTCATTGACTGCATCTGCCTAAGAGATATTCCATTATGCTTAGCTTCCGATGAAGGTGACCAGCAATTACCATGGGATTCAAAAGGCGACCTCGGTCTACCTAATTCGAGACTATTCTTAATTTCTTCAAAAGCCATTCTTGCCTTTGTAACCATCTCTTCAAATTTAGTAAACTTAGAACTATCACTTCTAAATGTAGGACCTGTAGCAATGAAGCCACCTAAATATGTCTTTATAGTTTCCACAAAACCTCACTTATTAATATTAAAATTATTTTTAAGATTATTAATTATATCGGAATCCAGGATTTATTTCAGCAATAATTCAACTGTGTCTTGCCAGCTAATACAAGGATCTGTAACAGAAAGCCGCTTATTGAGATCCTGAGCCTCTAAAAAAAGTTGACTACCCCTCTCTAAAAAACTCTCTAGCATAAAACCAACTATTTTATCGGAACATCTGTCAAGATATTTTAATATTGTCTTACAATTATTTATCTGTTGCTCCGGCATATAATTGCTATTAGCATGGGAACAGTCAATTAGAATCGGGGCATCAATATTTCTTTTAAGTTGTAAACTAAAAAAAGAATGCACCTTTTCAGAGCTACAATTTGGCCCCTGCTTCGTACCTCTAAGGACTATGTGGGAATAAGGGTTTCCAAAAGTCTTTTTTTCAGAAACTGTTCCATCCTGATTAACTCCGATAAAACTATGACTCTGCCTAGCAGTCAAAATAGCATCTATCGCAACTTCTTTTTCACCTGTTGGGGTATTTTTAAAACCAATAGGATAATCTAGAGAGGAAACAAATTGACGATGAATTTGTGAATTGGAGGTTCGTGCACCAATACAGCCCCATGAAAGTATATCATCAAAATAGGAATAGATCAACGGATCTAGAATTTCCATAGCTACTGGCAACTTCAGCTTTATAATATCTCTTAGTAACCTCCTTGACTCATAAAGACCTGATTGCAAATCTTGTTGGCCCGTTAGGTATGGATCATAAACATAACCCTTCCAACCCGTAGATGTTCTTGACTTTTCTATGTAAGTGCGCATAACAATAAGATAACGGTGACCTACCTTATCCGACAACTCTACAAGCCTTTTTGCGTACTCCATCGCACCTTCATAATTATGAATAGAGCAGGGCCCAACAACAATAAGAAATCTTTTATCCTCTCTAGTAAAGATTCTACGTAAGACTTCTCGTGTTTGTAAAACAAAATCTAAATCACTCCGATTAAGAATAATCTTCTCTTTTAATTCTTCTGCAGAAAAAAGTTTGGTATCAACTATCATGCACGCATTCTAAATAGAGATTGCTTTTTTTTCTATAGATTATCAAAAACTACTTCTATAAACTCATGACATGGCAGAATTTGAGTATATATTAAATAGAGTAAACGAATGGATATGGGGACCTCCTCTTCTAATACTTATGGTAGTAGTTGGGGTTTATCTTACTATTAGACTGAGAGCAGTTCAAATTAGGCACCTTTGGTATGCTCACAAACTAGCTTTTACAAGGTCCGATGACAATGGTGAGGGGGATATTACCCATTTCCAATCACTTATGACCTCTCTTGCTGCAACGATTGGTATCGGCAGTATTGCTGGTGTTGCCACAGCAATTACTGTAGGTGGCCTTGGCGCGCTCTTCTGGATGTGGATGGCAGGACTATTTGGTATGGCTACAAAATATGGCGAAGCTATCCTTGCTATCAAATACAGAATCATTGATGAACACAAAGAAATGTGTGGTGGTCCCATGTATTATCTGGAAAAAGGACTTAAGTCTAAATTTCTGGGTGTTCTATTTGCAGTGATGGCAGCAATTACTGCCATTGGCACCGGTAACATGGTTCAATCAAATTCAGTATCATCGGCTGTATCATCCCTCCTTCCAGCAGTATCGCCGTACGTAACAGGTATTATACTCTTTTTTATTACAGGCCTTCCTCTTCTAGGTGGGATTAAAAGTATTAGTAGAATTGTATCGATACTTGTTCCTGTCATGGCACTTTTTTATTTCCTTGGAAGCCTATTTATTCTCGGCATTAACTTTGATAAAATACCTCATGCTTTTTATTTAATCTTTTCAACAGCCTTTTCAGGTCAAGCAGCTACGGGAGGCTTTGTTGGATCAACCCTTATGGTTGCTATTCAGATGGGTGTATCAAGAGGTGTCTTTTCCTCCGAAGCAGGGCTTGGAAGCTCTCCTATTGCTGCTGCTGCTGCAAAGACAGACTCACCTGGAAGACAAGCTCTTGTTTCTATGTCGAGTGTCTTTATTACTACAGGCATTGTCTGTACACTTACAGGCCTTGTAATAGCTACAACTGATGTACTTGGCATGGTTGGACCTGATGGCAACCTGATTACTGGATCAGTTCTTGCAATGAAGGCTTTTGATAAGGCAATTCCCTATGGTGGAACGATTGTAATGATTTCACTAATACCTTTTGCCTATTCAACAATTCTAGGTTGGGCCTACTATGGAGAAAAATCCATTGAATATCTCTTTGGCATTAAGGCAACGATCTACTACAGAATCATCTATAGTATACTTGTAATACCTGGAGCAATCCTTAACCTTAATATTGTCTGGGGCCTTGCAAATGCAATGAATGGACTTATGGCTTTTCCAAACCTTATTGGCCTTCTTCTACTAGGATCCATTATCTCATCAGAAACAAAACTCTTTGATAGCGTCATAAAAAAAGAAAAGAAACTACAAAAACTGCACCCATAATGTCCTTAGATACCCCATCATCAGTTCATGCTATCATTCTCTCTCTAGACAAAAATAAAATTCTTTTGATTAAAAGACGAGATGTGCCTGTTTGGGTCATTCCTGGTGGGGGAGTTGAGAACAATGAACTTCCAAAAGATGCAATCATTCGTGAGATAACTGAGGAGACTGGTGCTATACCAACATCTATAAAACAAATAGGCACCTATCTTCCTAAATCTAAATGGTCTAACACTTCTTTTCTTTACCTGAGTAGTATAGATTCCTCAAAACTTAAAAGTTCAACTAAAGAGGCGCAAGAAATTAAATTCTTCAATTTAAATCATCTTCCCAAAAAAATTCCACCTCCCTTCCTTGAATTTATTAACGACTCTCAAACATTTAACTACTCATATAAAAAAAGAATCAAATCCCTAACAATGCTCGTACAATTTAAATGCTTCATCCTTCATCCAATACTAGCAATACGGTTTTTTTTAGCTCGCTGCGGCTTTCCTATTAATTCAAATTAAACCATGTTCTTAGGATCAACAAATTTATCATATTCTTCACCCGTCATTAGTTCCATCTCAAGACAAACCTCTTTAAGACTTCTATTTGATCTAAGTGCCTCCTTAGCTACATTTGACGCCTTATCGTAACCAATAATTGGAGCAATTGCTGTAACTAACATTAGTGAATGATTAAGATGGTCATGGATGTTATCTGTATTAGCTCTAATCCCCTCTAAACAATGCACTCTAAAACTATAGAGTGATGCCTCGAAAAGCTCCATAGATTCTAATAACATTGATGCCACAAGGGGACGTAATACATTAAGTTGAAACTGCCCCTGACTATTTGCCATAGTAATTCCAAAACAATTTGAAAAAACACGAACAGCCACCTGAATAATAGACTCGCATTGTGTTGGATTTACTTTTCCAGGCATAATTGAAGATCCGGGCTCATTAGCTGGAAGGATTAACTCACCAATACCACAGCGAGGACCTGAAGCTAACATTCTAATATCACCAACAATCTTAATTAATGATGACGCAAGCACTTCTAGTGCACCATTAAGTGGCATATAGTGATCAAGCATAGAAAGTGACTGAAATTTATTTTTAGAAGAAACAAAAGTATACCCAGTTTGTCTTGAAATTTCTTTGGCCATTAGCATGCCAAACTCAAGATCTGTATTAATACCAGTACCAACAGCGGTACCACCAATAGCTAATTCACCAAGCTCTTTCTGTGCACTTTTAAACTGATTGATAGCCAACTTAATAGATGCTACATAAGAAGAGAACTCTTGGCCTAATCTTAGTGGTGTGGCATCCATCGTGTGGGTTCTTCCAATTTTAATAATTGAATCAAATTCTTTAGCTTTAGACTCTAATGATAAGCAAAACTTATCTAATTCAGGCAACAATCGTTCGACTAAAATACGGTAACAAGCAATATTTATAGCAGTAGGAAATGTATCATTTGATGATTGCCCCATATTTACATGGTCATTGGGATGCACCTTTTGATTAGATTGCTGCATACATAGATGAGCAATCACTTCATTAACATTCATGTTCGTCTGTGTACCAGAACCTGTCTGAAAAACTTTTAAGGGAAAATGGTTATCATATTCCTTAGCAAGAATTGCATCTGCAGCCATAATAATAGCGTCCTTCATTCCTCGATCTAATTTCTTAAGCCCATAATTGACAAGCGCAGCAGCCTTCTTTACCTCTGCAAATGCATATATCACATCTAGACTCAATTCATTACCTATCTTGAAATTCTCTAGTG
>CACLRR010000005.1 GCA_902609415.1 uncultured Chlamydiae bacterium | reverse complement strand
TTCAGGGTTGAGGAAGTTCTTGCTTGAAAGGATATATTTATTGATCCACCAGAAGGTGGTGATGACAAGAAGACCTATAAATAGAGCGAAAGAAAGAAGGGATTGGACGGTATATAAAAAATTCAGGTGGGAGAGCTTTCTTGTAAATAAAATGACAATAGGTCCTATACTGAAGGCTGCAAGGTCACCCGCGGCAATATAGATGTTATAAGAACGTTTTGCTTCACTTACAGTGGTAATGTCATTGGCAAATCCCCAAAACATTAAAAGAATGATAACACTTCCCCAGAGCTCTGCTGCTACAAAGAGCATTGAGGGGATCCAGTTTTTATAGACAGCAATCCAGTGAGCATAGTTAGGACCAAAATAGTCAAGGAGCCATGCGGCAGTTTTATGTGGTGTAAGAAGCTCATTGTTTGGATAAAGAACAAAGGCAAAGATCGCAATAAAGAGTAGGAAACTGCTAGTGACTGCGTAAAAAAGATGACGTTTATTTAAAATATTACTGAGCTTTGAATAGATTAGGGTCGCAAGTAAAGCTGTAGGCAGAACAATGTATCCTTTTAATACCGGGATAGTTTCAGCAGATGATCCAGTAACAACAAGCGTATCTTTTAGACAGGTCAGGATACCATAATTGATAGATATTAAAAATTTAATGAGGATCAAGGGGAGCAGTTTACGTAATTCAAATTTATGAAATGGCCATAATCTTCTTCGCCATTTGCTAAATTCTACTGTTGAATTACTTGTCATATTGACTTATGTAGGTAAAATTCTTCAGATTTTAACTTAATAGTTATTATACGTCTATGCTAATTTAGATTTTAATGCAGAAAGCTCATATGTCAAATCATCGAAAGGCCATTCTTTTTTTAATTATATCAGCATTTAGTGGGTCATTATTTACTCTTTTTTCGAAGATTGCAATGAGAGAGGAAATGATTTTCTTTGTGATGATGATGCGTTTTCTTCTTCCCTTTCTTTTATTACTTCCTTTTTTCATATGGATAAGGATATGGAGACAGGTCGATGTAAAGAATTTACCTAATCAAATATTGCGTGCATCACTTGTTACTCTTGGTCAGTATGCATTTTTTTTCTATCTAACTAAAGCATCCTTGTTAAACGCAAATGTCTTGATCAGTTCAAGCCCGATCTATATGCCCTTAATTGCAAGATTTATCTATGGGCAGAGGTTCTCTCAACTTGGCTATCTAAGCTCATTTATAGGTCTTATTGGGGTTATATTCGTAATTAAACCAACGACCGACATCTTTTCCTGGTACAGCTTGCTTGGGGTATTCTCAGGATTTTCAGTGGCATTTTCATATGTTCTTTTTGGTATCAACCGTAAAGACTATAGTTTAGAAATTAACCTTTTCTTTTTCTTCTTTCTTTGTAGTTGTATTACGGCCGTTATCTTTTTAATTTCATTATTATTCTTAGAATATTCTGTTTTTATTCCTGCTAGTAAATCTCTTTTCTTTCCTTTATTGATTATTGGTATAAGCTCCATTCTAAATCAATTATTTCGAGGAATGGGTTATAAATTAGAAAAGCCAGCTGTTCTTGCCCCTCTTTTATATTTGTCTGTAGCATTTTCTGGAATATATCAGTGGCTTCTTTGGAATGAAGTACCTAGTATTTCGACTGTTATAGGCTCTTTACTTATCTTTTTTTCTTCATTACTTACTTTGTTTAAGGGGCAATAGTTATGCTGCTGCTTCCCTATAGATTTCATAGATTTCCCTTGAGGGTGGAACAAGACAGACAACAGAGAGCTCGCGGGTTGCAAGGAGAAGTTCATTTGAATGGAGGAAGTCTCTACAGCTTTTTTCTGTGGGCCAATACCCAGAAGCGATAAACTCCTCAGTTGTTTCATTATGATAGATAGCAATGGAGGTACAATGATATTTCTTTGCGAGCGTGCGTATATATTTTTTCCATAGGGAGAGAAAGCGCTCTTCAGATCCTGGCTTGGGATGGTAGGTTGCTGTAATCAGTACAGATGCCTTATGTTTCA
The DNA here is from genome assembly GCA_902609415.1 of uncultured Chlamydiae bacterium. GTDB lineage: Bacteria > Chlamydiota > Chlamydiia > Chlamydiales > CACLRR01 > CACLRR01. The sequence continues at coordinate 53,370 of CACLRR010000005.1, read as the reverse complement.
TGAATAGATCCTCTCATAACCCTCTAATCATTAGTATCTATTATTAATAAAAATGTGCAATGAGAATTTGTTTCCCTTTATTTTAAAGATTAATCCTTAGTGCTTTGAGATTAGAGTTTTTTTTGCTTTGGACGATTTGATTTTTTGTAAATCACTAAGGGTAATAAAATTGAGAAAAGAACGCCCAAAATGAGAATAGATTCATAAATAGCAATGGGGGGGAGTTTTATCATTGAAGGGGGGATGAAGCCTGTGGCTGTGGCAAAGAGACAGATTAGGATACCTGCAAGAGATACAATCCATATACCTAAGCTATTACCGGGGATTTTATAGGAACGTTTTATATGGGGTTTGTGATAATGGAGTTTAATCATTGAAGCGAACAGGAATATATAGACGATAAGAGCTAGCTGTGCTGTTATGATAGAAAGAACCCAAAAAGAGCTATTAACGGATGGCATAAAGATAAATAGTAGAGAGAGTAGCGTGACAATACCACCTTGTAGGAAAAGAACATTTATTGGAACACCATCCTTATTGCTCTTGGTAAGGAATGGAGGAAGAGCTGAATCATGTGCAGCTTCTAATAATCCTTTAGGAGGACCGATGATCCAAGCCCCAACAGATCCTAGGCCTCCAATTACCATTGCGCCCGCAATAAAGTAGATCATCCATGGAATACCAAGCTTTGAAAAAAAGAGCTGAAAGGCTTGTAATGTTCCTTGTACTAAGTTAAGCTTTTGTGGTTCTACAATAATGCTAATCGACAAAGCTGCTAAGACAATCGTTGCTAGGATGAGAATAACAGAGATAAATTGTGCTCTTGGGTAGTCTTTTTCTGGGTTAATCATTTCGTGTGCATGCGTTGCTACCATTTCAAGGCCTAGGAGCCCAAAAAGAATGTTGCTTAGGTAAGAAAGATCAGAGAAATTTTCAATTGTTGGAATGAATGAATTAAATGAGAGATCGATTGCTGTAGGAAAGCCCCTAGACAACCAATAGATTCCTAAGCTTAGAATAAAAATCATTGGAAGTAGTGTTCCTATAATAGCTGAAATAATACTGATTATACTGGAGATCCGCATACCGTGGAAATTTGCATATGTAGCAAGCCAGAATAGTATTATAATTGTGGAGGCCATGTAGGCACGGTTTGAAATCAGTTCTGGATTGATAAAATAGGCAATACTTGCAGCAATGATTGCCATAATCGTAGGATACCACACGATGTTATAGATCCAATTAAGCCAGATGACAACAAAGCTCCATCTTCCTCCAAATGCTTCTCTTACCCAAATATAAATACCACCTCTTGTAGGCCATCCAGTACCAAGCTCAGCTGAGACCATTGCAGAGGGAATAAAGAACAATAGTGCAGCAATAAGATAATAAAAGAGTAGAGAGAATCCTAAAGATGCTGCAAAGGGAAGAGTTCTGATACTGTCTACAGCGATCACATTGATCATGACAATATGAAGCAGGCTGAGTGTTTTTTTAGGTTTAGGGCTCACGAATCACACTTAACATATTTAAGACAAATAGCAGAAGTCCTTTTATGATAAAATAAAAGAAAAAAGAAGATAAATGATAAAAAATTTATATAAAATGGCAGGTAATTCCCAGAATCAGGTTATATCAACATGACAAAGGTAGTAGTAGTAGGGGCTATTTTTAATGCTAGGACCCTAACTCATGATGGTAGTGAAGTTTCGAGAGGGTTGGGTGGTGGTGCCTATTTTATTTATCGAGCCTTAAAGAAAATAGGTGTAGAGGTAGATTGTGATCCCTTATGGTTTGATCTAGATAGTAAAGAGTTACCTTCGTTGATCTATCAGCTTAATGAGAAAAATGATAGGTCAATTATTAGAAAAGATAAGGGAGAGTATAGTTGGATAGCACAAGACTATACGCGGTTTAATGCTGATATTTTGGTGATCAAGTGTAGCCTTTTTAATTCTGTGGAATTTAATACAAGGATTCTTGAAATTATAGATCAAATAACGCCTAAATTAGTTGTTTATGAAAGTAGTGTCTCATCTACTGGAAAAGAGCTTGTGCTAGATAGAATTGTATCACGAATAGATGTATTTATTCCTTCATATATAGAAGCCAAAGCTGTATTTAACACAGGTGATATTGACGTAATCTTATCTAATCTGGAAAAAATGAATATAAAAGTAACAGGCTTGAAATTAGCAGAAAAAGGCTCATGGCTTATTATCGATGGTAAGCGACATTTTTTTAAACCTTTTGATGTTGTTCAGAAGGATTCTACAGGTGCAGGAGATCTGTATATGGCAGGGATTATTTATGGGATTATTCAGGGTATGCATACTCCAAAGTCTGGTACTTTTGCATCAGCATTAGGGGCTCTTGGGGTATCAAAATTAGGAGGTGAAAAGTGTTTTGGGGTAGTAGAAGTTTTGAAGTTTATAAAAGAAACTAAGAAGAGGCAGAGCTAAATGAAGGTGCTGTATCAAGCTCTCCATATTCTTTATCTACAATAGCTGACACTGCTGAGTCTGACCAGACATTAAGAGCTGTTTCAATCATATCGATCCAGGTATATAGTGGAAGTATGAAGCCCATTACAACTAGTGGGATATTCATTGATGTTAGTATGGTGCTGGAGAGAAAGAAGCATCCCATAGGAATGCCAGCATTACCAATAGCAGCAATAGTTGCAATCAATATCCAGACAAGCATCTGTTGTATATTGAACTCTATACCATGACATTTTGCAACAAAGAGCGTGGTAATAAAGATAAAGGCTGCACAACCATTCATATTAATTGTAGAGCATAGGGGAAAGGATATCTTTGCAATTTTTTCATTCATTCCAAGATTTTCTTTAGCTGTTTTGATAGCTGTAGGAAGGCAGGCATTAGATGATTTTGAAAAAAAGGCAATTGTTAGGGTGTTTTTCATTTGCTTAAAGAGGTTAATGGAAGAGATTTTCTTATAGCGTAGTATCAGAGGAATAATCACTAATCCTTGAATTAGATTTGCCACAACAATGATTCCAGCATAAAAGAGTATGTTAGAAAAAAGTGAGTCTTTTGTCTGGATCATTTCTTGTATAAAAAGGGCTGTAAAAGCAAAAACACCTATTGGAAGAAATTTAAGAATTGTTGTTGTGATTTTTAATAAAGCGCTAAAAAGGCTGCTAAAGAAAGTTTCTAGGGGTTCTTTTTGAGTCTTAGGAAGTGACAGAATGGATAAACCCAGAGCTGCAGCAATCAAGACGATCCCTAGTACATTATTTTCAGCAAAAGCGAGAGTGAAATTTGAAGGATAAATAGAAAGAAAGCTATCTATGTAGTTTGTCGAAGGCAATGCAATAGTGCTTTTTACTTCAATAGGAAGATTTATTTGCAGTGGGGAGATGAATAAAACAAAGAGTATCATAGCCACAAGGGCAGCTAGTATTGTTGTTAGTAGGGTGTATTTTAAAATCTTCTTAACAATGGTTCTTGCTTCACCCATGCCATTCATGGAAGCTAAGGTAGAGCAGATCGACAGAAAAAGTACGGGTAGGGCGATTAACTGTAGTGTCTTTAGTGTAATTTCTGAGATCATCTTCTCTACTTGCATTAGTAGCGGTGACTCTATAAATCCAGCACCAATTCCTAGAAATAAAGGAAGGATCATCAATGTGTTATTTTTACTTTTTAATCTCATGATAGTAAGTAGTTTGCTTATTACTTGATTTAAAGGAAAGTGGTTTTTATTGTTTATTAGGAAATATTAAATCCTCAGGAGAATTGAAGAATTTATTATGTTATGAGCATTGAATTCACATTAACTAATAGGTTAGCTCCTGGTGGCAACAAGAACCCTATGATATAGGGAAGGGTAGGACTATTTTAGCTCCGAATTATAAAGATAGTGTAAATAGCTTCTTCTATTTCAGAGTTGTGTCTAAAAAAATTGAGATACTAGAGTCTTTCATGAAGTCTTTATAAATAGGTGTATAGGATCTGTGAGCTCGATTTATTAGAAAAAGTTAAATCCAAGTTGACGAGTTAAAATATATTCGTATGTTAAATACTGAGTTAACCTGCACTTTTAAAGAGTATAAGACAACCCTGCCTTAAGAAATGTCTGTGGGTGGTTTTGCGTTGAGAATTCTTTTGATCTATGTGTTATAGAAAGATTAAGAGAGATGTTATTTAAAAAGATATTAGCGCCTATTACCTTATCAGAAACAACATTCAACATATCTGTTGTCTGGATTTTTGTGATGAGTGTTTTCTCTTGAAGAAAGGCATTGCTTCCTATGAGGCGCTTTTGATACCCTGTATATAAGAACCAACAAAAGTTAGTGTTTTTCTTGTAGTCATGTAAGATATTATAAGAAATAAGTGGAGATATTCTACTGCATCCATAGTCATATGTTGGTTTAGAACCTAATCTTAGAAATCCACCAAATCCAAAATATTCAAGTGTCATGCCTAGTGAGTATATAATACAGGGTTCTAGTGATATTGAATATTGTTTAATATTAGCAATAAATCTTGTCATGTAATCAACACCATATATTAAAATATCTTTAAAAATTAGTCTATCCGACCAACCATTATATTTTTCTTTTCCACTTAAACCATGTAGAAAATTCTGGAAGGAATTTTGTTTAGGCTCTTCTCCTTGATAACCAACTTTTACAAAGGGCGTAATTATTTGATCTATATAAAATGATGAATCTAGGAGAACATCTTTGATAGAAGTATCAATGCTTAACATCCATGTTTCTGAAAATGCCCTATCACCTATGGTAGCAGTATTTGCATATTTATTGAGTCCGCTTGGAGTGAATATATCACTTTGGATAGCAAATATTGATTTTGTATTCTTTTCAATGTTAAAAGCGTATCCAATATAGAGTGAAGAAGACAGTTGACCATCAGTTTTCTTGTCATCAGAAAAAATATTGTCTGAGAGCTTGGTTAGGAATTGTCCCTTGTCTTCATTGATAAATAGTAATTGCAGCTCACCTCCAAACCCAAGATGAGTTGTTAGCAAAAAAACAATAAATAAACGTAGGAACGTAGAAAATATAGAATATATCATAAGTGGAATTGTTAATGATTTATATCTTGGATGTCAATTCAATTATTTATCTTTACTTTTTAGCATTTTTTTATAGGGTAGGGCCTTATGAAAGCAGCGGTTAAAGAAGTTGGAAAATCTCTTAAGTATCTTGTTGTCACTCAGTTTATTGTGACACTAAACGATAGTATTTTTAGATTAATCGTTGCTTATTCGCTGATCGATCTTTTGGGGGAAGCGAGAAGTAACGAGATATTGGCGATATCGGCAGCCCTCTTTGTTCTACCTTTTCTTGTTTGCTCTATGCCTGCTGGTAATTTATCTGATCGTTTTAGTAAGAGAACATTGATTATGTGGACGCTATGGGCAGAGCTTGTTTTCATTATTTTTGGTATGTTTGCTCTAGGAATGAAGAGTGTTATAGGATCATACCTTGCACTCTTTTTAGTTGCTTTGCAGTCCTCTTTTTTTAATCCTCCAAAATCTGCTGTTCTTCCGGAAATTGTTGATAAGGAAAAGATCGCTAGAGCAAATGGTTTGATCACTCTTTTTAACTATCTTGCTATACTTATCGGTACATTTTTGGCATCATTTATTGCAGAGGTCTCTGGAAGGAATTATGGGTTAGTTGCTTTTTTCTGTGTAATATTCTCTGTGATTGCAATATTTACAGGTGGTAGGATACAGAAGACAAAGGCGCAGAATCCAAAGGCTAGGATTAATTATTTCTTCATTGTAGAGGTGCTTAGAAATTTAAAGGTAGCCTCCAGGTATAAGAATATTCTTCTTACTTGCTTTTCTGCTGCATTTTTTCTGTTTGTTGCTGCCTTTACGCAGCTCAACTTAATACCCTATGGGATCGAGTCTTTAGGAATTACTGAAGTGCAAACGGGGTATGTTTATCTAGCGGCGGCTCTTGGACTTGGTGCAGGTGCTATGCTCGTAGCTATACTTTCTGGTAATGATGTAGAACTTGGACTTTCACTCTGGGGTGGTTTTGGTACAGCTGTTTCCTATATTTGTCTCTATATTTTTCAGTATAATCTATTTTTAGCTTGTCTTACTTTTTTTTCAGTAGGATTGCATGGGGGGTTATTTATTGTGCCCTTGGAAGCATATATTCAGAAGAAGAGTCCCAATAAACAGCGGGGATCAATTGTTGCAGCATCTGTTTTTATTAGTTTTTGTGCCGTGTTGTGTTCAGCAATGGCTTTATTTGTTTTTGGGGATCTTTTGAAGATTAAGGCAGCAAATAGCTTTTTAGCTATTGGATTTACTTCACTGTTACTTTCTATTTATATTCTTTATCGTATACCTGAGTATCTAACAAGATTACTTGCGATCATTTCATCTAAATACTTTGTAGCGATTAAGATGCCAGCAAGACCTAGATCAACTCTATTTTTTTGTTCTAAGGTAGGCTTTTTTAACAGATTATGCATAGTTTCACGCTATCTCAATATACAGTTTGTATGTATAAGAAAAAGACGTACGCTCTTATCATATTTTCCAAGGATTAGTGCAATAGAGATGGTTTATTTGGAAGAAGGTAAGCTCTCGGAGCAGGTGATGGAAAGATTTTATGAGAAGAGTCAGTTAGGTCATAGGTTTTGTTTTTTTGGGGAAGTGGGATTAGATGTGGTGAGGGAACCTATTGAAAATCAAGCATTGGAACTCATTGAATGCAGGGTTGAAGCTGGGTCAAAAAAGAGCAGTTTATTTAAAAAATCGGTTACACTTAGTTTTCACAATTGATTATTAAATACTCTTCATGTTTAATTATAATATAATAATAATACATTTAATAATATATATAATATGGGTATAAAAAAAGCTTCATTTTTTGCTGCAAACAAGAAAAGCATAGCATCAAGGTATTTGATTTTACCTTCAGGAACAAAGACAACTATTGATTGTCTTCTAACATCATCGAAATATGTTCAAAAGTATCATTATGAAACAGATACATTAGCTACTCAAAGCGGTATATATACGCTTGAACATCATTCGGGTTCGCACGAAAGCTTAAGTCAAGATTATAGAAAATTTGCAAAAGAAGCCTTGCTTTTATCTCAGATCCCTATTGCTATTTCAACCGATAATAGAGTGTCTGTACCAATGGTAGAAGCTGCTAAAAGTAAATATCCGAATTTGAGTTATCTATCTATTGATGCTCACTTAAGATTAAAAATACATAAGAGTGGAACCCCTCTTGTTTCCTTAGCAAAAAATAGTGCCATCAAAGAGCTTGTTGATCATAGCGTGTTTGTAGCAGCAAGGTCATTTACTAAAACCGAGCTTCAACGTGCAGATGCTGACTATGTCTATTATGCTTTAGATCTACATCAGCAGGACCAAAAAGTATGGATTAGTGATATTATAAATGATCTTAAACCTGAAGTTTATATTTCAGTGGACCTGAGTGCAATGGATCCATCAATCATCCCATTAGGTGAATATTCTGTATCAGAAGGGTTGACACTACGTCAGTTTCTCACTCTTATTAAGCATATTTCGATGAAAAAAAAGATTGTAGGATTTGATTTTGTTGGTTATCAAAAGTATGAAAAAAATAGCTCTGTTTGCAAGTTAATTTGTGATCTTCTTTATAGTTGCATAAGCTATGTAGATAAGAATCAATAGTTTTTTCTGTTAAATATTTATTCATTCTTTATAATGTTTGCATAACTTAAAACAAAGAAGAGAATATATAGATGTTAAACAAATTATTATTATCCCTGACCCTGAGTCTTACGGTATTGCAGGCTGAGATTATTGATACGAATCGAATTACAGATGTGAATAAGTATCGTACAAGTGATACCCTAATTATTTATGATGTAGATAATACGACCCTTGAACCTAAACAGACTTTAGGTTCTGACCAGTGGTTTTACTATATATATGAAGATTATAAGGCTAAATGTAACGATGAAGAGGAAGCTCTTTCTAAAGCGTTATCACAATGGATTGCAATTCAGAATCTTACTGAAGTTAAGCTTGTGGAAAAGCAGATTAGACCCATGATTGAAGCTCAACAGTCTGGGGGCATTCACTTGATGGGGCTAACAACCAGAGACTGTTCATTAGCTATGTGTACCCAAAAACAGCTAAAGTCTGTAGATATTGATTTTTCTAAGACTGCACCAACTGAGCGTGATGTTATTTTTGATAAAGGAGACGTTATTCTATTTAGAAAGGGTGTCTTATACACCTCGGGCACACATAAAGGGGAAGCTTTTTTTCAATTTCTAGATCAGATTGGATATACCCCAAAGAACATTCTCTTTATTAATGATAAGAGATCGAATCTAGCTCAGCTAGAAGAGACATGTAAGAAGAAAAATATTGCCTTTACTGGATTGAGATATGGTTATCTTGATGATAAGGTAGCGGCCTTTGATAGAGAGGTTGCTAATATGCAGCATAAGTTTTTTGGAAAGCTCATGACTGACCAGGAAGCAAGACATTTGCTAATGACACTGTCTTCTAATAATCATTGATTTAATATAAAACCCCTCTTTATATCTTTTTTTGCTGGAATATTCTTAATTGGAAGATGTAGCCGTAGCAAGAGGGGGGTTATAGAAAAATATTGATGAATAAAGCAGTTAAATAAATTAAATAAAGCATTAAAATTAACAACAATTATTAATGCTAAGTTATCGTTGAAAAATTGAAACACCTTCTAATTAATTTCCTGTCTATGTTAATATTGTAGTCTATAAAATAGAAATAAGAGTATAATATGACTAATATTGCCTCAATGGTAAATTCTACTCTTTCGTTTGCTACATTTTCTGCCTTTAAAAGAGGTTATTTGATGAATGAGATATGTGGAGCTGCTAGTGCATAGTGTAGGCAATTATTTGAGTTCACTAACTTTAGCTGATTATTCAAATTTAACCTCCTCATTTCATGTTTTGTATGCACTTGGTCATCGTGATGTAACTAATAAAAAAATGTACCAGGTAGCAGATAAGGTTAAAAATTTAGCTGATTGGATTTTGTCTATAATGACCTGCATTCAGGGTGTTGGACTCTCTTTTCATGCAGTTTCGCTACTTATAGATTATATAGAATTATATTGTGGACCTTTTGCTATGCCAATTATGGGTTTTCTTCCAACCCTTATATTCATTAGTCAAATCTATTTTAGATCTTTGATAATGACATATACTGAGTCCATTGATCAGTCATTAAATGCGTTAAGAAGAATAGAACTGCAAAATGAGCAAGGCCAACAAATTGAGGGTTTACAGTATGTGCGTCCCCAACAAAGTATTTCTTCAATAACTATGTTGTTATTAAATTCAATTTATTCCATTGCTCTAGGTTTGATAACTAGAAATCCGCGGTACCTTCTTGCCATATCTCTGAATGTTTATTCTGTTTATCAGCAGTATCAAGAACGATGGTGCCATTATGTGGTAGACCTTACAAATTCATTTAATATACCTAACCGATATTATCCTTCATCTAGGAGCCTTAAGTTTTATGAAATTGGCAATATATTCCTTGAAACAGATTTTAGAATTCAGAAACAAGTAAAGGACGATAATTGTACGGTATGTCAACAATCTATGAAAGAAGAACAAAGTGGATGCGTACCTGCTATAGTGTGTCCTAATGGTCACAGTTTACATATAAAATGTTTAGATGCAGGGATTAAGAGTAACTTTAAAACACTGCAGAACACCATTTATTCAGGTGCCGGTCAGCCTGGATTAGGAGCAATAAGAATTTCATCAATTGTTACACATTATGATGAGCATCGTTATAGGCAGCTTGATTCTGTAGAAGTTCAGATAAATATTTGTATGGATAAAAACTTCACATTTTCATGTCCAGAATGTAGAGGTTTTTTGCTTGACTCCACAAGAACATTTAGTGTTCTTGCAACGGATGCTTCATATGATAGTGATCGATATATTCCAAGAAACTTTACACCAGTACAGACTATATATTCCCAATAAAAATGAAACATAGGTTCTTGCTCATAATAGCATATACTTTCTCCATAAGAAGGTTGTTGTTTTGGAAGTGCTATCAAAAGGTGATGATAAATTTTATAAGCCCTACATGAATCGCGCGAATGTTAGTTAATAACTCTCTTTAAAAGAAATATGATAGTTCTAATGGAGTTGCAAAATAAAAAAGGTCATTTTAAATAATGACCTTTTTTTTTACCCAGGGAGGGACTCGAACCCACACACCTCGCGGCACTAGATCCTAAATCTAGCGTGTCTACCAATTTCACCACCTGGGCAGGTAAATGATACAACTATTTTACATAAATGGATTTACATGTCAAATTTATTTCCTCGAATGATTGGAAATAAATATAGCTATCTTTTAGACTTATCTCATGAAACCCAAAGATTTGTCTTTTTTTTATAAGTTTAATGATAGGAGACCTCTTATAAAGGAAGGAGTCCTGTCTGTACCTATAGAATTTAGTGATCACTATGAGGGAAAAGAGGCATTATTTCAGAATAAGAAATTTCTTGAAGGAATAAAGAGGCCTGTTGCTTTAGAAATTTGTTCTGGGAATGGAACGTGGATTGTTGAAAAGGCAATGAACTATCCTGACATCTTTTGGATAGCTGTAGAAAAACAATTTAGACGCGTACGGAAGATCTGGTCAAAAATGAAAAATCGAAATATCAATAACCTATTTATTGTTTCGGCTATGGCTGAGGATTTTCTAGAGCATTACTTATCTGAACCATTAGTAGATCAGATTTATGTGAATTTCCCTGATCCATGGCCAAAAAAGAGGCATGCAAAAAATAGACTACTAAAAAAAGCATTCTTCGATAGGCTTGCTACAATCGCAAAAAAAGGTTCTCATTTTCAATTAGTCACAGACAGTAAACCGTATCTTGATGAGACGATTGAAACAGTTTTAGAGCATAGTTCATGGCACTATAAGGATCCAGAGCCCTTTTATTTAGAGAATCTTGATGATTATGGAGACTCTTTCTTCAAAGCACTTTGGGAAGCAAAGGGAAGGAAGATTTTTCACCTAAAATTGGATTATATAAAATAGAATGCGAGTTGATATTTCTACTCAAAAGGTATTAGACCAAAGTTATTTAGATTTACTTAAGGAGCGTGTCAGCGAGTGTGAAGAGGATTTTATATGGCATCTTGATTTTGGCTTTCATCATCATTATTTTAGTTTTTCAGACACACTAAAGTTTGCATCATTAGAGATAGGCTTAAAATGGTTTTTTGATCATGTTTATCCATTAAATAGAACTAAGGTCTGTCTATATAAGGGAGCTTTCAATGAAAATTTTTCTTCTAAGGATTGTTTGAGTTATGATGACTGGAGAGAAGATCTTGTAGACTCTCCAACACTCAGAAGAAATTATGCTTCGTTTATTCTTTCTGAATATTTGATTACATTAATTGCTCCATTTGCTGAAAGCGTTAATTTTGAAGTTTATATGAATTTACTGCTTCTAGATTCTTTAGCCGAAAGGGCCTTTTTGATATCTAATGAAAGATTCTTACATATTAATAGTTATGAGGTTTCATCAGGAATTACATTTTTAAGAGAAGAAGAGAGTCTTTCTCAAGCAATAGTAATACCATCGAAGAAGGTTGTTGATTATGGAAGTATTGATATAGAAGTAGAAAAAGTAAAAGAAGAGGGAAAGGATCTTTATTTTCTTATGGAACATTCCATTATGGATCAGAGAAATGTCTTTGATACACTTATTGTGAATACAAAAAACTTGAGTGATATAGGAAAGAGGATGCTGGAAGGGTATATCGCATCTGATGGTAAGGTAGTTTTCTATAATAGTTTAAACTTATTAAGATAGGCCTTAGCTAAAATTGTTGTAGAATTTTCTTCTACATCTACGCTCTCTCTTTTTGTTTTAAAAAGATCAATAATATCATTTGCACATACTTTTCCCAGTTGAACACCCTCCTGGTCAAATGAGTTAATATCCCATATAAAACCTTGATATGCTACGAGGTGTTCATAATAGGCAAGAATTTCACCTAACGCCTTAGGTGTTAGCTGTTCTGCAAAGAGAAGACGGGAAGATCTGTTACCAACAAATTGCTTGTTATGATCACTAGTATCTTGCCCTTTTGCAAGGGATATCATTTGTGCAAATAGATTGGAGAGTAATTTTTCTTGGTTTGTTGTTTTTTGAATAAGAGCATCTGAAGATTTTGAATATTGCATACTCTTAAAACCGATAAATTCTAGGCTGATTTCAGATGATCCTTGGTGAATCCATTGGAAAAATGAGTGTTGTGTTTCGGTGCCAATCCCACCCCATATAATTGCCCCTGTTTCATAGTCAACATATTCTCCATTAGATTGGCGTACATGCTTACCATTAGATTCCATAAAAACTTGCTGAAGATGGGCTGTCCATTTTTTTAGACCGGCAGAGTAGGGAATAATTGCTTGTGTTGGGATATTTAGGAAACTTCTATTCCATACTGATAAGAGGGCACCAAGAAGAGGGATATTCTTTCTATTTTCACTTGTTAGTACATGTTGATCTACATTTCTTAACCCTTCTAAAAATTCATTCCAGATCTCCATACCAAAGATAATTGAAAGGGGTACTGCGCCTACAGTACTTGATACTGAGTATCTTCCTCCTATGTAATCCCACATATAAAAGCTCTTAAGATATTCTTCAGGTGTATCCATAGGTGAACTTTGAGAGGTCACTACAACAAAGCGTTCTTTAGGATTGATATTAGCTTCCTTAAAACGTTTTCTAAAGAGTGCCTCGGTAGCTTTAATTTCTAGCGTTGACCCAGATTTAGATACGGTAATGACTAAAGTTTCATTAATGTCTATTTCTTCCATGATACTTGCTGTTTTATCAGGATCTATATTGGAAGCAAAATAGAGGACTTTGTCATTTTTTTGATAGCATTTTAGGGCATTATATACAGCATCTGTCCCAAGATAAGAACCTCCTATTGCAATAAGGACAATATGTTTGAGGTGATCGATCTCACGGATAAATTGAGCAAGTTTTTCAAGCTCATTTTGATAACTTATTGCAGTCTTTTTAACTTTTTCGGTATCGCTGGAGGCTACTTTTTTCCTCATAGTCGCATGTCCAACTGGTCTATTTTCACCAAGAGAACCTTGGACATAGTTCATTATCTCCATTGATTGGAGTTTTTTCATCTTTTCCTTAACATGCATTTGATCAGCCAAATCATAGAGTTGATCTAGGATTTCTTCATTAATTTGCTCACAAGCGTAAGACAATGAGATGCTTAGATCTTTGTTTTCCAGGGACATTGATTTTATGCGCTCAGAACTTAGGATCTCCTTTAGGTTGGGTGGCTTCTTTGCACTCTTCTTGAGTATATCGTGAGCCTCTGTTTTGTCAAATGAATCCATATTCCAATAATCCTCATCTATCTTAAGCATCTTATTTTCACCTATTTCTCTTTTATTTTTAAACTTAATTCTATTTCTTACTTTTCTTATGTCATAGAGAAATAGAGCATGCAACAACTATTTTTTAAGGTGCGTATCTTTTTCTATACTTAAACTGCTCTATTTTTTATACTAATGCTCATATTTGTCGGGGATTAGCGCAGCTTGGTTAGCGCGCCTGGTTTGGGACCAGGAGGTCAGGGGTTCGAATCCCTTATCCCCGATCCTTCATTAATAGAACCTTTTTTAACAATAAAATACTCCTTGTCTACAGGCTTAAATTGAGAGCTGTAAACTACTTGTGGTAGAGATTGAATTAGTTTGAGTAGTATTTGCTGCTTTTTATTGTCTAAATGGGTGCCTAGGTCATCAATAATGAGTAAAGGTTGATCAAGTATAGAAAGCTCTGCTAATTTAATGGACAGTAGAATAAGACGTTTTTGCCCTTCACTTGCATGAGATTTTGCAGCATATCCATTGAAGCAAAAGTGTACATCTTCTCTATGAGGACCCTCTAGCGTATAGCCGTAGATGAGCTCTTTTTTTCTGTTATTAATCAGAACCTCTTCAAAATTTTTCTTGTAGTGAAGATGTTCAAGATCTATAATATCATCGGTTTGTGATAGAGTTGTGTATTGTTTTTGTGCCTTCTTCTTCATTTCCTGTAACATACCGATTCTTTTTTTGCTGATATAGATGCCTGCTTCTACCATCTGTTTTTCAAAGAGATCGATTGTATCGAGTGTATTTTGCTTTAATAGGGAATTTCTCTGCTTAAGTGCTCTACTATATTTTGCAAGTTGATAGAGGTAGACAGGGTCGTTTTGTGTAAGATGCAGGTCTAGCCAGCGCCTTCTTAGCAGGGGATTGTTATGAATTAACTCAATATCTAAGGGGGTAATGGCTACTGTTTTTATAAGCCCTAATAAAGCTGTGAAAGTATTGAATTGAGTGGATCCATGGGAAATTTTTTTTCCTTTTTCATTATAGGAAATAGAAAGTTCTTGAGAGACCTCATTATTATAAAAGTTTGCATGTAAGGAGAACGATGAGCATCCATAACGAATACAGTCAGTTAGTTTTGTTGTTCTAAAGGATCTTCCACAGCTTAAGATAAAAATGGCTTCTAGTAGTGCTGTTTTACCTTGTCCGTTATCTCCAATTAATGGAGTAATAGGTCCCTTAAAAACTATTTTCTCATGAGTATAGTTTCTAAAATCTTTGAGAGTAAGACTGTGGAGTATAGTCAAGAACTTTACTCTCCACTTAATCTCATTGGCATTAGAACAAAGTGGTTTTTTGTATCTTCAGATTTAATTGAACCAGGATTGTGAGAATCAGTTATTCCAAGGCCTACAGTTTCTTCTTCACAATGGCGTAGAATATCAATGAAATATAAGGGGTTAAATGCTATTTTAATTTCATCACCAGCATAATCTACAGGCATATTAACTTTGCCTTCACCAACTTTTGCATTATTTGCTTCAAGTTCTACTAAACCTTTTTGGAATGTGAACTTTACAGAGTGATTTTCTGTAGAGGTGAAGAGTGAAACTTGCTTAAGAAGTGAAACTAGCTCGTCTTTATGAAGAGAAACCACTTTAATCGTATCGTATGAAGGAATGACGCGCTCATAGTCGGGATATTTTCCTTGAAGCAATTTTGTGATAAGTAATACATGACCGGTTTCAATAGCAACCTTGTCATCCATGAGTGTCATGGAGACAGTTTCATCATTTTCTAGGATACGTATAAATTCATCTACAGCCTTAAGAGGAATAATCATCTCATGGATAGATGAGGATGGTTTCAGTAGAAGTGCTTCCATCTTAGCTAATTTTTTTCCATCTGTTCCAACAGATATAATGCGGTTATTTTCGATTCTAATATAAACACCATTTAGAACTTGTCTACTGTCATCTTTTGCTGTAGCAAATGATGTTTTTGTAAAGAGGCGTTTAAGCTCTTTTGGTTCAATGTTTAGTAGCTCGCCACCTGAGAGTTCTGGGAAGGTAGGAAATTCATTTTTATCAATACTGTGTAATCTAAAGTGAGATCCCCCTGGGGCACTAATAATTACATCAGAGTCAAATGATTCAATAGAGATTTCAGGTGCTGTAATCTCACGAACAAGAGAGAAGAATCTTTTTGCTGGAAGTGTTATTGTCCCTTCTTCTTTAATTATTGCTGGGGTAGAAACCTGAACACTCACTGTAAGATCTGTTGCACTTAGAGTAATTTCCTTACCTTTTGCTTCGAGTAAAATATTTGTGAGAATGGGAATTACTGGTTTTGCTGGTACTACATTTTGTACCTTTGAAATCAAAAAAAGAATATCTCTAACTTGAGCTGTTAATTTCATAGTCCTTCCGTTTGCTTACTGTTTTTTTTGAGCTATCTTATACTTATCATAGCTCACTGTCAATTATTTAAAATTGATGCTTTATTTCTTTTTTTGCTTCTTTTTCTTTTAGGTTTCGTCGTTTGTCATGCATAGTTTTACCCTTACATACACCGATTTTCACCTTCATTCTTCCGCGTTTCTGGTATATAGATAATGCTATTAGAGTGAGACCTTTGAGTCTGACTTTTGCTTTAAGACGTCTTGTTTCTTGTTTGTGAAGTAGTAGAGTGCGGTCACGTTTTTCTGGATGATTATTGATATTTCCATATTTATATGGAGCTATATGGGCATTTTTTAGAATAGGTGTCAGATCTTTGATGAGTATATAATTGTCAATAAGGCTACCGCCATGATCTCTTAATGATTTCACCTCAGTTCCAAGAAGGACTATACCCGCTTCAAAGGTTTCTTCAATAGTGAAGAGATAGTGGGCTTTGCGGTAGGTAACAAAGTCTTTATTTTCCTTTTTCATATGGTATATTTTATATTAAGTTCCTAAAGAAGTCCATCAACAATCAACTTAAGCCCTATCAGGAATATAAAAGCGTGAGCGCCTTTTTGTATCCAGCCCTTTTCCTCTATATAGCTTGAAAGGGGTAAAGTGAGATATCTAATGAATAGCATTCCAATAATGCCACCTAAATAGATGATCCACACCTTATGTTCTATTTCGGTTGGTGAAAGATAGAAGGAAGCTAATCCTATGGCTGCAATCATCGAATCAAGAGCAAAAATAATATCTACAAATTCAATCAAGAAAAAAGCCTTAATCATAGGTAGAGGTGTTTGGGAGGTTTTTCTTGATTTTTTTTTAGTAAAAAAAGATACGCCAAGGTAGATGAGGTAAATTCCACCAATGATTCTTATCCATCTAAAATATAGCATATGAAAGAGAAGAAATAGTGCTACAAGGCGGAAGATGAATGCTGAGATGGCACCTAGTATGAGAAGCTGTTTGCGCTCCTCTTCCTTTACTTTTAATAAAATAGAGCTGATAACAACACCATTGTCAAGAGAAAGGAAAATCTCCAAGAGAGATAAGATTACAAGAAATAGAAGATCTCCTACTTGAAATGTTTGTTGATATAGCATTATTGCAAAATATCAGAAAGCTCTTTTCGTTTCACCATTATTGCAAAATATCATTAATTTCTCTTCTTTTCATCGCGCTATAATTCGAATCGTTTAGCGATGTCACCATTATGTTTTCTTGAGGTCTTGTTGGAGAAAAGTGTGCCAAAGATCCAAGGTGTTCTCTGTTCTGTTTCTCCCAATCACCTGCCTGTATTTTATTCTCATCGGAGTTGAAGAAGAAGAGGAGCCTTGCTGGTGGGATTTTGCACCAGCTGTCTCCCTTGAATTTTCTTAGGTTAGGATTTATAAAGAGTATAAATGAGGGATAACAAATTTTCCTTTCAACTGCTGGCTCTCTTTGAAACTCTGAAACAGCATTATAGAGATCTGTAGAGAGGGGAGGAGGAGTAGCGGCAGGAGGATCTTCAACAGAAGCTGTCCGTTTAATACAAAATCTGGCAAGAGCAAGTATACTGACAGCTGTAGCGATTGCACATGTAGCATAGAGTGCGATAGAGTTAAACTGAAATGTCATATTTACAGCGCGCATGACAAGACCTGCAATACTAAGAGAGGTTGTGTAAGCTACAGCCATTTTAAGAGAACTTCCAAAGTCATACTGTCGGATATTGATTCCCAGCTCTTCTGGTTGATCCAGAGCATAGTTAACAAGATCTTTACTAATAAACCTCGTAAAGAGTTCTGTGATTATACCTGCTGTAGCAACTTCAATAAAAGCTCTTCCTATAGAAAACTTTGGCACTTGTGGACTATTTGAGAAATAAAGTGTTGTCATATAGACCCCTCCTTTGTTTATAAAGAAAATATAAACACAACTTTAATATATGTAAAACATTTTTTTATTTATTTACATTTGTGGTTTCGCTGAGGAAGTTTGAAAGTAGATCTTGACTTTTCTTGTCTGAGTACCATGAAGAGGTCTTATCACCCCAGAATTTTCCATAATGACCACCACTAACTTCGATCCAACATTCTTTTTTTAATTCTTTAAGCTCTTTGTCATCTCTAATGAGTTGACTCTTTGCAAGTGCATCGAAGAGGCGTTGTGCTTGACCTTTCATATAGTAATCATGTGTTGCTTCAACAATGAGTACTTTTCCCTTGATATGCCCAATCCAGTCTTCGTTAGGAAAGCGATAAAACTTTTCTACAAAATTTCTCGCCATGCCAGCAAACAGAAATTTTAGAACAGGTGGTAGGCTATAGTCACACACATCACTCATACGGGCATAGGCTCGGTCTAGGATAACATGTGATCCAGGACATTTACTTGCAGCATAAACTGCTGGCCCCGTCCCAAAAGATTTCCCACAGATGATAATATTTGAATAGGAACCACCAATATGACGTGTCATCCAATCGCATGCATACTTGGCATCTAGGCATGTGCCTTTCCAATTGGGAACCCCTTTACTGTTGATGATGCCTCTATAGTTAATGATAAGAACATGATAGCCTCTAGTAAGAAATGTCAATATGAATTTAGGGTCAAGTTCATAGATCGAGCCACAGGCTGGAAGACAGACCACACCCATTTTTTCTTTGGACTTAGTTTTATTAGTGTAAAGATTTGGAATTTCGAAGAAGGATTGAAGATTCTTTCCTTTGAAGTTGACTTCAAAAACTTGTGATAGCTTATAGTTTCTCGGCTCATTGAGAAAGGCTCTCCATTCAGTGTATGCTTTTCTTTGCCTTTTTTGATATTCATCAGGGTCAAAAACCATTCCATCGATAATCGCACCATCCTCAGTAGCAATCTGAATCGATTCACCTCCCAGGTCTCTTAAGAATCTAGCACCTTGATTTTTTAGTTTTTCATAACCTGTTAGGGAGAGAAGGGTATTGGAGGTTGCTGGGTGTACCCATGTAAAAGCAAGGGGTTTTGTTATGTTATAAAAAAGTTTCTCTGAAAAGGTTGTTGGTTCCTGAAAGGCAAGATTTCTTGACCTATAGACGCCTACCTGAGCGCAAGAGCTTAGCACAAAAAGAAAAACTAGCAGTGACACTTTATTATATCTCATAATTAATTAGTAAACTAATTCATAATTAAATTAAATAATAATTAATTAGTTGATGAAAATATTCATCGTGAGTATAGTTTGATCATGGCTATTAGCGATAAAAAATTAGAATCCTTACGTCTAAAATTACAAGAGCTAGGTATAAAGGAGGAGGATCTAGAGGAAACTTTTGTTTCTGGTGCTAAAAAGGGGGGGCAGAAAGCAAATAAGAGTTCTGTTGTTGTCAATTTAAAGCACAAACCAACATCTATAGTTATTAAGTGTGCACAATCCAGAGAGCGAGAAGAAAATAGATTCTTTGCAAGGCGTCTTTTAATTGAAAAATATGAAAAAGAAATTTTAAATATTAAGAGTGTTCATGACATAAAATTAGAGAGAATACGAAAACAGAAGAAAAGGCGCTCTAGAAGGAATAGTAGCTCGCAATAAACCTACGATTGCTTTATAATTTCCTCCATGGAACGCCTAAATGCTGATTCAACTTCAACTATACTAAGACCGGTGGCTTGCGCCAAACCTGAAACTACTGATACAAAATTATCACAGGAAAGTATTAATCATTTATTTTTTGAGGAGTTTCAAACAATTTGTTCTGAGTATAATTCAAGACTTAGACAAACAAAAGAGGAATGTAGGTCAACTCGTTTAGAAGCACTCAAAGGTGGTTTGTGGTATCCCAGCGAGTATATGCAACAACTAGAAGATAATGGTTGCAAAACCCGTTTAACTTGGCTGAAGAAGAGAGATTGTTGTTTGATAGGTCTTGCACCTAAGGTGTTTGAACAACCTACCTTAGAGTCACCTATGGAATATGATCTGAAAACAGAGGTTTCACCATCACATGCTATTGATATTTTGGGACATGAGTTGATGTTTGTTGATTGTGCAATCTCAATACAGATTGGCATATTAAGAAGTTTACGTAAGGTGCTAACAGAAGATCAGTTCAATAAATTATTGGATAATAGAATGTGCTTATCTGGTGATATTAATAAATCCTCAGTATCTAGATTCATAAAGCATAGACTTTTTAGATGTGGAATGGGAACTATAGGAGAGCGCCCTCTTTATGATGGAGAAGTAGTTTATTTTTCAAACACTGAGCATTATGTTAGTAAACATTTATTGGGTTATCTAGGTGGTTATAATGTTGCTTTTTCATATGTAGATGGTGTCCAAAAGTATTTTGGATATGGATTAGAAGATGGCGGCTTTTCTGAAAATGAGTTAAATGCATTTTTAGTGGATCAATTTAATGAGGATCCTTGTGATATAAGTCGATTTTTCAGTGATAAAGTCAGCGTTAGTAGAGAAGGATTAGTAGATAATAGCGAATTAAAAATTTCATATAACGACCTCATTAAACAAAAAGGTGGTTTTAGGTGTGGAGGAGCATTAATGATCGATATGGATGCTGTTTATTCTTTGATTGACGAAAGTAACTCTGGTACAAATTAGTAATTTTAGGTACACTATCTGCCTAATTAGTGAGGTATTGTGAAAACATTTGATGATTCAGCTTTAGACAAGAAGTTAATTAAGACACTATCAGAAATAGGGTATAAAAAGCCTACACCGATTCAAAAACTGGCCATCCCTAAAGCACTAGAGGGGGGTGACTTAATTGCTTCTGCTGCGACAGGAACAGGGAAGACTGCATCATTTATTTTACCTGCTTTAGACATGCTTATAAATTCTCCTCTTGAAAACAAAAAAAAAGGTCCTAGACTTCTTGTTCTTGTTCCTACTAGAGAGCTTGCTATACAAGTAGCAGATGCTGCAAACAAGTATAGTCAACATATGTCAAAAGTGACTACAGCGTGTATATATGGAGGGGTGCCATACCCACTTCAGAGGAAAATTCTCTCAAGACCTTATGATATATTAGTTGCTACACCGGGTAGATTAATTGATCAGATGGATAATGGACGTATCGATCTGTCTCAAGTTAAAACTTTTGTGCTTGATGAAGCTGATAGAATGCTTGATATGGGTTTTATTGAGCCTGTAAAGAAAATAGCAAGACGTTTACCGCGCAGAAGACAAACTTTATTATTTTCGGCTACCATTGATACAAAGATTAAAAAAATATCAGAAACGCTACAAACCAATCCCTTTCTTATTAAAACAGAGCTAGAAGAAAAGGATAAACCTAAGATTGATCAAAGACTGTATTATGTTGATGGTTGGAACCACAAGATGCAGCTGTTAGATAATCTGTTAGATGATGATACTATTGATCAGGCAATTGTATTTACATCTACAAAAGTACAAGCTGATGATCTAGCCCATGAACTTAAAGGTAAAGGCTTTAGAACAGAGGCTCTTCATGGGGATATTAGGCAAAGGCAGCGCACAAAGACAATTGATAGGCTAAGGCAGGGAAAAACAAGATTTTTAGTAGCAACCGATGTGGCAGCTAGGGGAATAGATATTCCTCAGCTTTCTCATGTTTTTAATGTTGATCTTCCTTATCAGGAGGAGGACTACGTACACCGTATAGGAAGAACAGGTAGAGCCGGCTCCCAGGGGATTGCTATAACTTTTGCTACTTATAGAGAAAATAATAGAGTATCTAAAATCCAAAAAAGCTTTGGGTCTTCATTAACAACTCATACAGTTGAAGGATTAGAACCAAAGCCTAACGGAGCAATTAAAACTAAGTCTACTAGAAAAACTAGAGGTTCATCAGCTTCTAGTAGAATTAGATCAGAGAAGAAATTTTCAGGAGATAAGGTCAAATCTAAACGCGGCACTTCTAGAAAGAAGGTCTCTAATCGTATTGAAGAGAAGAAGCCTAGGGGTAAGGGTAGCAAAGGCAACTTTTCGCAGAATTCTTCTAGAGCAGCTAGTTCAGTTAAAGGTCAATTTATCAAGGTAAAGAAGCGTAGTTCTGGTAGAGCTAGAGGAAAGCGTACACGGTAAAATCTTACAAGCTAGCAAGATAATAATATAAAACAAAGTTGTAATAGCTTAAAAATCAGCTATAACCACTTCAGGATCTAATCTTTTATCAGGTTCTATTTGTAGCATGCCAATGGCTACGCGACAGATCTTGTTTACAAGAGGGGAGTCTCTTTCATCCTCAGTTACTGATGACTTAATTATACTAACCAGTTTGGGAGTCTCTGACCCACTCTCTGTCCCAAGTGCGGAAGCAAATATTCTATCTGTGTGTTGTATATATTTTTCTTCCGATGAAAAAACGTCGCTATCCATTGTAGGGATAGTAAAAAGAGGCTTATGAGTTACTAATTCAACAATAATACAGCCTACTGACCACCAATCAGCTTGTGGAAGGATGACCACATCACCATCTATTTGTCGAATATAATTAGGTGGGGCGTACCAACGAGTAATTTTAGAATTAGCAGGTGCTTTATCTCCAATATTAGCAGCTAAACCCACATCTGCAAATTTTATTCCTAATGAATTTTGATCAATAAGAACATTGCCAGGCTTTAGGTCACAATGCACAACCTGACATTTTTTAAGGTCTATGAGAGCATACATCAGTTGATGTGTTATATGAGCTATCATATGTATCGGTAATTTTCTATCTTTTGAAAACTGATATAAATCCACTCCCCATCTTTCTATTACTATTCCACCAAAAGGATAAAGATTTATAATATCAACGACATACGTAGAAGAGCCTAATTTATCTAGCCATGAGGCTTCTCTTATAGTTTCATCTAGTTCTTCATCTTCATTCATTACTTTAACTGCTAATTGAAATCTTGGCATGGTTCTAAAATGTTGAGATGCAAGAGCATAAACATCCCCATAGCTCCCGCGTCCTATTTTACTACAAGAATTATCGAGTAATCGTCCAGAAGAACTTACTGTCGCAAAAAATATTTCAAGATTCCTTAAATCTCCTAATAGAGCATGAGAGATCCAAGGCTCCGATGTATGTCTCCAATCTTCATGTAACTTATTGACTAGAGAAAGAAAATAGTAGTGTTTACGATCTTTTAAAGGATCTTCAATTTTTCCTACTTGAATGTTTTTACCTAGAATATGCAGCTTAAAATTTAGATTAAAATATCTAATTAAGCTATCAAATAGGGGAAGAGCAATTGCTGGATAGGTGACTATAAATGAATATAGGAGTTTAATTTTATTTTTACTGGTAAAGAAACGGTCTGTAAACTCCCTAGTTAGCTGTGTAACCATACGTATTTGTTCTAGCTGGATATCTGGAGATAATTGTGCTAAAAGCCCACCTTCTAGAGTATGTAAATCCTCATCTGACAAAACTTCAATACGTTCAATATAGTCAGCTAACTTTCTAAAAAACGCTAGCTGTATTTCTTCTGGTTGTTCATTTTTTATAATTTCATAGATAAAATGTGTCATTGAGGTCGTTAGACAACATTGAAGAGCTGCACTACGTTGGTTTTGAAATTTAAGTAGTTGCGTAACCATACGTATTTGTTCTAGCTGAATATCAGCAGATAATTGTGCTAAAAGCGCACACTCTAGAGTGTATAAATCCTCATCTGACAAAACTTCAATACGTTCAATATAGGCACCTAAATCTCTAAAAAACTCTAGCTGTATTTCTGCTGGTTGTTCATTTTTTATAATTTCATAGATAAAATGTGTCATTGAAGTCGTTAGAAAAAGTTGATTTTGAAATTTAGGTTTTTCTTGAGCCCAGAGTTCCTTAATTCCATGAGAAGATGTGTCTAAAAACACACTTGAGACTGAAGCTGTAGCGGGTATCATTTTTTCTCTCTAATAAATTTTAAGTAAAGATTTTATAAAACAATGAATAAATGTAAATGTTTTTTTTTATTTAAAGAGTATCATGGAGTTAACCTTCAGAGTATGTTGATTCTTTTTGGTTTAATGCAAAAAGAAGAGCGTATTAACAAGGACTTAATCATCGCTCTGAGAATTCTTATTTGAATGTGAAAATTCTAAAAATTACTCATCTTCTTCTGTTTCATCAAAGTCTTGAAAGAGTTGAAATCTGGTTTTAAAGAATGAATTGATTTTCTCGATGTAAATAAAGGCTACAGGGACAACAAAGAGAGTGACAGCCTGGGAAAAGACAAGACCTCCAAGGACTGCAATTCCTAGGGGTGCTCTTCCTGCAGCTGCAGCTCCACCTATACCAAGCGCTATAGGTACAGCTCCCATCATAGCTGCAAGAGTTGTCATTAGAATCGGCCTAAAACGTGTTAGTGCTGCATAGTATACTGCTTCATGCGCTGGAAGACACTCTTTTTCCATTTTTTCTAATGCAAAATCAACAATCAGGATTCCATTTTTCATCACTATGCCCAAAAGCATGATAAGTCCAATATTTGCAAAGATAGAAAGTGGCTGATTAAAGATAAGGAGTGAAAGTAGACCACCAAGTAGCGCTACAGGAATAGCTGAAAGAGGAGCTACAGGGAAGATGAAGTTTTCATATAGAATGCCTAGGATGATATAGACTACAAAAACGGCAAGTACAAAAAGCATCATCATTCTTATAATTGATTTTTCAAATTCTTCCGCATTACCTGATATCGATTTGATAACATCAGGAGGAAGTAGGTTTGACGCTATTTCCTCTACTTTTTCTAAGGCCTTACTAATTGGAACACCCTTTGCAGTATCAAATTGAAGAATTACTGAGGGAAGACCATTTAACCTAGTGATTACAGAGGGTGATGAGGTCATTTTAGACTCAATAACTGAATTCATATTGATCATGTAGTTCATATTACCCAAATAGAGATTTGGTATATCTTCAGGACCTTCTAGATAGTGATCTTTTAACTCTAAAATTACATAGTACATATTTTGAGTTGTATTCATTTTAGAGATATAGGTTTCTCCATAGGCTTGTGTAAAGGCTCTTTCTATTGTTGTTGCATCAAGATTAGAATAGGAGTGGGCTCTATCTCTCTGAATATGGACTTTAAGCATAGGGCTATAGGGCTCAAAGTTCGTTGTAACATTTGATAAAAGGGGTTCTTTTTTGAGGGCATCTATGAGGGTTTGTGAGCTTGAAAAAAGAGACTCTGTATTAAAACTTTGGAGGATATATTGATAAGAGGCTTTTCCTGCAGTAAGGCTTCCAACTTGAAGATTGATAAGAGGGTAGGGTTTCTGAACAATTTGTACCCCAACCTCCTCATCCATTTGTTTTTGAAGCTCTGCCATACATTCCCAAATGCTCTTTCTTTTATCTCTATCAACAAGGTTATAAAAGAAAATAGCCTGATTATCTGTAGGAGTACCAGAAATACTTGCCATTGCTGATACGAAGTCATTTTTAACACCACGCTCAGCAACTTTCATTATATAGCTTTTCATTTTTTCAGGTGAGGTGCCACTTTTTGATTGTGCAAAACATTCAATAATACCAAGATCGTACTGTGGTAAAAACTCTTTGGGCATTGATAAATAAATAAATCCTGATGCTATAACACTACATAGTGAAGCGATAAGGACTGAGAACTTATGGGTTAGAAGAAAAGCTAACATTCTTTCATAGATCGATAACAGTTTTTCATTGAGACGCATTGAAAAACATTCCATTCGTGTTTGATGTGTATGATTATAGGGAGGAATAAATCGACTAGATAACATAGGTGTAAGAGAGAGAGAAACAAATGCAGAAATAAGCACTGCAATTATGACAACAGCTGCAAACTCGTGAAAAAGCTCTCCTACTGCACCTTCTAAATACAACATAGGTATAAACACTGCAGTCAAACAAAGTGAAATGGAAACCACTGTCATCATAATTTGTTTTGCCCCATATAGGGCGGCTTGGTAGGGGGAAGCTGAACTCTCCTGGGCCCATCTTACAATGTTTTCAATAACAACAATTGCATCATCAACTAAAAATCCAATTGATAATGTTAGAGCAGATAAGGTAAGTATATTTAGGCTATATCCAAAGATATACATTAGAGCAAATGTACCGCAAAAGATGATGGGGAGGGTGATGATTGGTATTGCAGTATTTCTTAATTTCCCAAGGTATATGTAAACTACTACAATTACAAGAAGGAAGGCTATATAGAGTGTCATTTTTACATCATCTATTGCTTGTAAAATCCATTTGGAAAGAGTGAAGGGAACAGTTAATGTAAGGCCATCTGGGATTTGATTTTTTAGTTTTTCAAGAAGAGCATATACATTATTAGAGGCCTTTACTGTATTATACCCTATCTCTCTAAAAAGAGCCAGTACAGCCGCACCCTGCCCTGATGGGTCTTCTTTTGATGTCCATGTAAATGTTTGTTTGTTATTTTGTAGACTATCCTTACATACACCAATATCTCCAATTCTTACAGGTTGCCCATCTACCATCTTTACAATGATATTATTGTATTCTTCTGCTTTTTGTAATTCTCCATCAAGATTTGTTGGAATACTTGAGGTTGCAGAATAGAATTTACCTGTTGGTTGCTGCGTATTTGCTGAATTTATAGCATTTGCAATTTCTTGTAAGGTTATTGATTTAGCAGCAATTTCCTGTGGATCAATTTCTACTCTTGCTGCATAAGGGGACCCATACATCTGGATTTTAGCAATACCTTCTGCAGTACTTACTTGAAGTCCTAAGAAGCTATATGCATATTCATAAATTGTAGCAGGATTTATGACAGGTGAGTGAACTACAAGAAAGAATATAGGGGTATCGGAAGGATTTACTTTTGAATAGTTTGGAAGTGAAGGAAGGTTATTTGGAAGTTCACCACTTGCTTTTTGAATAGCTTCTTGTACTTCTTCAGCTGCAGTATTGATATCCTTATTCATCTGAAAGGTTAAGGTTATAGCGGAGCTCTCATAGGTGTTGTCGGAGGTGACAATCTTTATCCCTTGCATTTGCATGAATTGCCTTTCTAAAGGCATTGTTACAAGTCGCGATATCTGTTCTGCTGTAGCTCCAGGGTACGAGGTGTTAACTGTGATTGTAGGATACTGGATCTGTGGGAGACTAGAGACAGGAAGCTTAAAATAACAGAGAACACCAAAAAAGATGATCGTCGTCATAATAAGTACTGTAAAGACGGGTCTGTGGATAAACGGTTTAGATATATTCATGATGCATCCCTAATAATTTCAACTTTTTCACCACTCCTTATTTGAATAAGCCCCTCACTTACTATGCGATCACCATCTTTAAGTCCTTTAGTAATTTGTGTTTTTATTCCATTTATTGAAAGACCTAGCTCTACTTGCTGATAACTCACAGTTTGATCTTCTCGGATAATAAAGACATAGTGGCCTTTTTGACCAAGGGCTATGCATTCATTAGGTACGATGAATGCATTATTAATTTCGTTGAGAATA
Organism: uncultured Chlamydiae bacterium; assembly: GCA_902609415.1. Lineage (GTDB taxonomy): Bacteria > Chlamydiota > Chlamydiia > Chlamydiales > CACLRR01 > CACLRR01. The sequence goes on along the minus strand of CACLRR010000005.1, from coordinate 26,051 downwards.
AGTCGTGATTTTACAAATTGTCCTGGCCAAAGTAGTTGTTCTGTATTTTCACAAATGGCACGTAGGGCAATCATTCCTGTTTTTTCATCAACTTTGTTGTTGATCATATGTAATTGGGCATAGATAGGAGATGATTGGTTGTCCTTAGGATATATCTCAACAGATAATGGTTTTTCTTTGTGTTTTTGTGATATTTCTAGTAAGTGTTTTTCAGAGACCGAAAAATCAATATAGATAGGTGCTATTTGTTTTATTGTAAGTAATGGCTCGCCATTATTGGTGATTAGGTTTCCTTTTGTTAGTAATTTCTTTCCGGTTATACCAGGAAAAGGAGCTTTAATTTGACAATAGTTAAGGTTGATGAGCGCAAGCTCTAGGTCTGCTATATTTTGCTCAATCATTGCCATTGTAGATTCCATTTCACTCTTCAATTGTTTAAAATCGAGTTGAGAGATGTAGTTATCTTTAGTTAGGTGTTGATACCTTTCAACACTATCTTTTGCATAACCTAGCTTAGCCTCATTATCTTGAATATTAGCTGCAGCTTTATCTCTTGCTGCAATATATTGCCTTGGATCAATGGTAAAAAGAAGGTCTCCTTCATTTACTAGTGTGCCTTCAATAAAGTGCGAGTCAATAAGCATACCTTCGACTTGTGCCTTTATCTCTACAGAATTAATAGATGTAATGTGACCTAATGCATCAATAGCATTGGGAAGAGTTGAGCCACTAACCCTATAACTATGTACTTTTTTTATAGCCTTTTCCTGTGGCTTCTCTTTCGCGCAATTAGTCAAAAGTACGACTATTAAAATGTGCACAATGATCTTCTTCATCATCCCTCGTGGGTTTGAAATCATAAGTCCCATAAAGCGAACCTATGGAAAAGTTAAAATTAATAATAGAGACATAATAATCTCTTTTTGCTTTTGCAAGAGTAGCAGAAGCTTCAGAAGCTTTTGCTATGGCTGATAGAAGGTCAAGGATGTTGACCGTTCCCTCCTCATATTTGGCCAGCATGACATTATATTCTTTTTCTGCAAGAGTGAAAAATTGTTGACTTAATTCAAGAGAATCCTTTGCTGTAGTAAAGTTGTTAATAGCTATTTGCACCTCTTTAGTTACCTCAAGCTGAACCTGTCTAAGCTGTGCAATTGCACCTTTAAGCATTGATTCTTTTTCCTCAATTTCATTTTGGAAATAAAAACCAGAGAAGATAGGAAATCCTAGACTTAGAGAAACTGAATAGTTTCCTCTATCCTGTTCTCCAGAAGAATACCATGTTTCTCCTCCTGATCCCTTAAGACTAATTTTTGGTAGCTCGTTAGATTTAGCATTTTCCAACTGCGCTTCCTTTGCTAGAAGTTCTGCTTTAGCAGCTAGCATTTCTGGACGCATTTTGTGAGCTATATTGATGTATTCATCTTCCGATTCATTAATTATTTCAAGAGGGGGATTAGTCGCAAATTCACCGAGAAAAAAATTACAATTTGTTGGTATTCCCATTGATTCAAGCAAGTTAATATAGGCGTTTTTGAGATAGTTTTTTTGAGAGATTAAATTGAGTTTTTTTTGTATGTATAGTGTTTCAGTCTGAAGATGGTCTTCTTGACCTATAATTCCATGTTCTAATTTTTTGTTTGCCGCTTTTAGACTTTCAGTCGCATGAATAAGATCGGTTTCATATGCATTTAAGAGTTCTTTTGCATAGAGAATCTCATAATAGTTTTTTGCTACCTCTTGAAGGACAGTCTGCATTAGCTGATTATGTTTAAAATTGGCGCTTTGAAGCATCTGAAAAAAATATTCACTATTTGATTTTCGAGCACCAGAATCCCACAAAACATATTCTAAACCTATGCTGGGGCCATAAGAGGTTAGATGTTCTTCAACATAAGTGTTATTAAAGATAGTTCCACCACGTTCTGTTATAATATCTGTATTAAAGCTAAGCGCTGGAAAATAAGATGAAAGTGAAGCACCATATAGAGCTGCTGATTCCCTTGCATACTGAAAACTTCCAGATAATTGTGGGCTTGATCTAAGAGCTACATAAAATAGATCAATAAGTGAGAGTTGATCAGATGGATTAGGAAGGTCTATTACTGTATTTAGGTTGATCCCACAAAGTTGTTCATTTTCATATGTTGAGCTTTCCCATACCTTATATTGCTGACTTGGAGCTCCAATGTAGGGGTCTGAAACAACCTGCTGATGCTTCATGCAACTATTAAAAAGTAGTATGAAAAACAGAGGTAGAAATAATCTTAAAATTACCATTTAAGCATAACCAAATTATAGTCGCGTTATTTGGCACATTACTTAATAAAAAAAATATTTGTCAAGGAGGTAAAGGTTATAATTTTGTTTTCTTTTTTTTTATCTATAGCACAAGTTTAGCTTCTTGATGGATAATTATATGTAGTATTATTGACATTGAATTACTATAAAATATAATTAATATGAATAATTTTTAATTGAAATCAAATTAATTTATATAACCTATTTTTTAGTACCATACTTAAGACAAGGGTAAATTGCAGTAAGTAAAAGAAGGGGGATAGAGAGGAGTTGAGTTAACTCACCTCCTCATCCTAGTTGTGGTTTAATTGTCTATTGGGTTTACATTCTGTGCTGTAGGACCTTTGTCTCCTTGACCTACTTCAAATTCAACAGGTTGTCCTTCATTTAAAGTTTTAAATCCTTCGGCTGAAATTGCGGAAAAGTGTACAAATAAATCTTTTCCCCCATCATCAGGTGTTATAAATCCAAAACCCTTAGTTTCATTAAACCACTTTACCTTGCCTTTCATCATTACTCCGTAAACTTCTTATGTTAAAAATAATCATTACCACAACTTTATTGTTAAAATAGGTGGGTATTGACAGTATCTATTGTAAAGTTAAAAGATTAATAGTACAAGTATCAAATAAAAAAAGGCCGCTCAAGTAAAACTACTTGCGCGGCCCTTTTTAATGAATTGCTAATTATAGAGCTACTACATTTCTTGCTGTTGGCCCCTTTTCGCTATCTTCTACTTCAAATTCAACAGCTTGTCCTTCATTTAAAGTTTTAAATCCATCGCCTGAAATTGCGGAAAAATGAACAAACACCTCATTTCCATCTTCACCTGCTAAAAATCCAAATCCTTTTGATTCATTAAACCACTTTACAGTACCTTTTTGCATTATAACTCCGTATACGTCTTTGTTAATATATATGTTTGTCGACTCAAGTCTTATTTCTTAAGTAAACTGCATCTAGTATATTTAAATTCTTAAAATAATACAACCTTAATTTATGTACTAAAATGATAAAATCCTAACTCTTGAAATTTTTTCATGTATGTTTCGTGATTACCATTGAGGTAGAGAATCAAAGATTCTTTATCATTAAACTTTTTATGTAGTATGGTGTCGATTTTAGTAGATAGCGAAAGGAGGGTATAGTCAACATAATCCTTTTTCATATCTGCTTCCTCTGGGACCTCATCTTTAAAATACCAATGGAGGGTTTTATTGTTAGAGTTTTTTTTAATTTCTTTTAAGAGATAAAAGTGTGGTGAGCAGTAAATGATTTGATCTCTATGTTTTTTTGTTATTTCTACTAAAGTTTTTATTTCGCTGACCTTATCACTCTTAATGTCCAAAAATATTTTTTTATCTCTATATTTTGAAAGTGGAAGTAAAAATTCAATAAGAGGTAGTGAGGTTTTCTCTACTGTATTGTGGGCAACATAAAATATTTGATTTGAGTATATTATATCTATCTCTATATGATAACCAGCTTCAAAGGAGTCAAGAGCCTCTTGTATTGTGTTTTTTTTATGATGAATAAAAATAATAAAACTCCATTTATTATATAATACATATTTTATTTATAAATTTAAACTTAATTTATAAAGATTCAATTATACAACAAGTCTTTTCGTATTTAGTATGAAAAACCTATAGATAGCTGTAGCGGGAGTGTCATATCTTTTTCTGACGAGCCTTTGATTTTTTCCTTATATTGTATGGACTTCACAGTAATTATAATTGTTTTATTTAAGCCAGCTTCTATTCCAGCTCCATACATGTTTTGATAAAAAGACTGAAGGCCTTTTAGGGATAGATTTTCGTTTGATGAGAGAAGAGAGGGGGCAAAGAGGCTTGTTTCAACAAATGCACTGCAAAGGGGGAGATGCAATAGATAGAGTCTATAGGTGGCTGTAAGAGATATTGTTGTAAGTTTAGCTTCTTCCTTTTCAATAATTGCGCCATTAATACCAGTTAGACAAAGAATAGAGGGGGTTGGGGCAACGATTTTTCTATTGTATGAGATGTGAGCGCCCTTTATAAAATCCTCATCACCAGTATTTAAGTCATTGAGTGGCACTTCTAATGTAACACCATTCTTGTCAAACATGCCTAAGGAAAATTCGGTAAGCCCCGAAAAAAGAGCCATAGGGAAATATAACAAAAATACTCGCATCCTTTTATTGTAAGGTATATTCTGATTTAATACACAAGAAATGGAGAACCCTATGTTACGAATTATTATATTCATACTTACCTGCTTACCTCTAAATGCTGTCCTTCCTCCATTATATCAGGATATTAAAGAGATCCAGGCAATCTTAGATAAAGCCAAAAACGATGAAAACTTTAACAGTGGGGTTGTAATTCAGGAGATTACTAGGTCGTCTCCTGGGTACATCATCATTACAAATGAGTTTGTTCTGCCTATCAAAATTAACTATGAAAAGCCTTCAATGCCAGGACCTGTGAGCTTCACAGTCCACTTTGGCGAGCCTCTTCTCCTTTCAAAATAGAAATTTCTACCTCCTGATATAATATAAATCAAAAAGGAGATAAAGATGAATAATGAACAAAAAGATCCATCACAAAATAGCGATGGGGAAGGTAAACTAAAGCCTTATAAAGATACGCTAGAGCTCATAAAAACATTGCTTACTGCATATCAGTACGATGATTTATCTCAAGCAAGAGCTTATATCATTGATATTAAACGAGATAAAAGTTCTATATTATCAACTAAAGGAACGAAGTGTCAAATTAATGGCATTACAGAACCAGAATATACTTTTAGGCAATTCTTAAAAGATTATGATAGTGATCCTCGACATGTAAAAGTTATCACTTCTCCTCCTAAGTTAAATAATATCAAGTATAAGGTGCCGTTAGGTTTGTGTAGACAAGATGAACGAAGCGCAGTCGATATTGCAGAACTTATATTTGATGCATTAGGATTAATACTTGCAACTGACGGGGGTGGTCAACTTTATATTAGAGATCATGCTGGGACTATAATCGAAAAAACAGATCCTGAATGGACGGAGTTTGAACGGCTATTTTTTGCCAGGCTAACAGAGAATTCCACAGTGATAAATCTAGTAGAAGATGATCTTGCAGAATGTAACTATGTATATTTTTCAGACTACGAACCAACGCAAGAAAATGAAGGTGAGACACACATTAGTTCAGGTGAATCAGGTTAAAGCTAGCTATTTTTTTTAAGTTAGTCTTCAAGGTATTTTGCAGTTTCTAAAAAGTGCTCTTTGGTCTTCTCTTTTAGAAAAAAAGGAGGGGGCCAGAGGCATATTCTAGCGGAGGATGATCGTGTTGCTAGTCATTATCCATGAAAATAAAGTCTATCTTGTTTTATTCTCCATATGTCTGGATATCATTTTACTAAATTCATCAAAATTCTGTTGATCCTTCTCTTTAACAACTTTGACTGCAAAACCTATTTCATAAAAATATTCGTACAAACCACAGTCAAATAGAAGCTCTTCATACATAGCAGCAACCTCTTTAGGATCATTACCAAAGGCTCCACATCCAAAAGCTCCGAGAATTAGGCAATCAACACCTTGCATAATTGCAGAAATCAACTGCATTTCTATTTTTTTCATCATCTTTTCTCTGTAATCTTCATGCGTTGTTCCTATAAGTGCTGCAGAAGAGATCACATCACACGTAAATACTTCATCGTTTGGGAGATTGCTAAAAGAGCCATCCTCATTTTGTCTTCTAAAGACTGTCACTCCTTGTGAGTAGATGATGCCATCTTCTGGTATGTTTTTTCCACTACCTTCACTTCTTTTTAAGTGAGTATTTCTACTTGGATCTATTGAATGCATTAAGTCAGACCTTCTGGCTAAGTCTTCCTCTTGAGCCCTTGCACCTCTCTTCACCCCTCCACCAGCACTTGTTGCATTGGCCATATTAAGTACAGCTACTTTCGTAACATCCGACAATGTTAAAGAGTCTCTTGCTAAATCAAACGTGTCACAATTTTTGCAGGCGAACCTTGTTCGTTCCTTTTTAACTCTATCTAATTCATTTGCCTTAAATGTCTTTATGTCACTATCATCAAATGTACAGATTCTTGTCATTTCCTGTAGCCTATTACTTGCAACTTCAATCTTATTAGTACCATGCATATAATATCCTTGATCCATGATGGCTTCTATCTGTCTGTACGCTTCAATAAGTGTAGTGCGTCTATTTGGTACCGAAACTGAAGTAAGAGCCTGGAAGATGTTAACGGCAACCAATTCTATAAGGGAGACTATTTGAGATAGGATTGGTAGGGTCTCTAGGAGCGCTAGCGAAAGGTGTTTAATTCCTTTGCTGCTTGTTAGATTTGCTTGATCAAAATGGCTCTTACAAAGGCCCCAAGAAAGGGCATTTGATAGGGTATATGCGGGTGTAGGTAACATGGTCTCTCCTGTAATCAACTATTTAAAGCATAAATCATAACATAAAATATGTTAGTATACAATAAACAGACCTCTATTAATTAAAATAAACGCAAAATAAAGGTAATTAAAGACTTTATTTTATTATCTGAAGTACTTTTTCACTTCAAAATAGATATAAAATATTTTAATGAAACCTTTTTGCCGCTATTACTAACCACTATTCCTTTCAGATTTTTTAAATAATCTAGCTAATCATCCTGATAAAAAATATTTATTACACATTTGTGTCGGGTGAATCAAGTTAAAGCTAGCTATTTTTCAAGTTGGTCTTCAAGATGTTTTGCACTTTCTAAAAACTGCTCCTTGGTCATCTCTTTTAGAAAAAGGAGGCCAGAGGCAGATTCTAGCTGAGGATGATCCTGTATGTATTTATTTCCTAGAAGGGTAGCTAGATGGTTTAGTTGCTCTTTTTGAATTTTTACTGATAGTAGAGAGAACGGTCCATCTAGTTGGTGTGCAGGAAACGAAGCATTTTTTTGTGTTGAAAAGCAGGTAACAAACCTTTTGTGAAGCTCATCAAGCTTTGTTTTATTTACAGGAATGATGAGAAGGTCATCTTCGCTTAGATCGAATGTATGCCATACGTTACGGTATCCCCAAACTCTTATTTTGTGATCTTTAAGAAGATCAGCTCTAAGCGCTTCTGCAACAACCTGAAGCACCTTATAGTGTGTGTCGGGTCCTGTTCCTTCTGGGTCAAATGCTACAGTCACAATATCAGGGGTATTGTCATCTGTAATAAATGGAAGGAGGGGAAGAGCATCCCTATCTTTTGTAGGCATTGGAGTGAATAGGTCACCAGTATAAAATTTTGAGCGAAGGTGGGAAATTGAGCTGTTTGGCACATTATCAATTGCCCATAGCCTATCTACTTCAGATTCTCTTAAGGCACCTTTTAATATTTGGATTTCTGAGGAATCTTTCTTCCCAGGAAAAAGGGAAGCTAGGTAACTGCTCTTTATCCAATAGAGGTAATCTTGCATTTCCTCCAAGTTTGTTGCTCTAGAGATTGGTTTGATCTGATGGAGGAAGATAGCATTTTCAAGTGTTTCCAGAGAAAGATTTGATTTATAGGCATAGGCATACATATTAAGAAGATCTTGATAGCTAGTATCAAAAAGAAGGTCGGAATGTAAATGATTTAAGGCAAAGTCAATTCTCTCTTCTAGAAAATAATTACTGACAGAGTTAAAGCCACTTGTTAGATATAAGAAATGATTGCTATTATTTTTTAATAAATGCTCCATACAAGCAAAGTATGAGAGCATAACATCGTCATGATGTGGAGCTGTATGAACAACTCTATTATTTTCTGGTAAATTTAGACCTTTTTCAATTTTTTGTATTAAACTTTCTCTAACACATTTAAGTCTTGTAACAAGATCATCATCTAAATTCTCAATAAAGTGTTTAGATACTGGTGTTGTATTAAAGTCATCTTCTGTAAGTAGATCGATCTGTTTTCCTAGTAGCAAAGCTAAATCAATAAGAATTTTCTCTTCTGTGTGATTAATAATCTCCCTTGAAGTGAGTTCTGAAGCAGCACTACTTGTAAGATAAAATTTAGATCCCTTGATTTTCTGCAATGCACTCGCAGGTAAGATAGTGTTTGCAGGCTCTTCAATCGATTTTTTTATGATATTTGCTTTACCCTCACCACAAGCTATAACAATAACAACAGGGGAGGGGTGAATATTTAGTGTTTCAATGCCAATAGTTATGGCCTTAGCATCTCTTGAATTTTCTATTCCACCTAGATCAACTGCAGCAGCTGCTGCGCTTTGATAATTAAGCTGAGTAAGGTGCGTTTCTTTTTCAAATGGTGTACCACTCATATTAAACGCTAGGTGTCCATCTGGTCCAATTCCACCTATAAAGAAACCAATGCCACCAACACTTTTGATTTTTTTTTCATATTCCTTACAGAAGAGATGGGGGTCATCTATTGAGGAAAAATCCATTGTGATCATATTTTCATCTTTTAGATCTAAAATCTGTTTATAATAGGTGTTAATATAGTAGAGGAAGCTATTTGATTGGGAAGAGTCAATAGGATAAAATTCATCCATTTGCACGAACTTTATGTTAGATGTGTCAGGAAACTGATCAGATGTAATTCCAATAGATAAAAGTTCTGATTGCACGGCCTCACTAGCCCAGTTCTTTTTAAAATAGGTAAGGTGTTTGATTAAATATTCTGGAGTTTTCCCGGTAGGAAGAGAGATAACGCCTTTTGGATTATCTATGAGCCATTCAATAAGGCGAAGAGCTGCAATCTTCCCAAGCTCTCGAGGTGTGTTAACTTCTATACAGTCAACTTTTTCATGTTTAGACCGCATCTTATGATGAGAGTGTTGGTTGTAATAATTTTCGACACATGAGCCGTTTAGTTTTTGCATAAGTGTTATAACCAGTAGCGCTAAAATGATTAGTTTGTTCACAATTCTCCTACATAGAAAAAATATAACTATATATCAATTAAAGATTTAACTAAAAGAATTTTATCATATAGAGCAATCGTAACTTGATTATAGGGTTTCTTTTTGTTAAACTCTTTGTCATGATTATAACACAAAATCTTGTAGACACAGAACTAAGGCACCATATTGAACGTTTTGAAGCAAATGATGAGCTTGATAAGTTACCTATATTTACAAAAATTCATGCTATATCGTATTGCATTGACGATAGGAAATGGGATGTAGAGGTTATTGTTACTGGTGAAGTACAAGAGACTTTCTGTTGCTGTTTTTTAAGAAATAAAGTGCGCAAGTTTGAGTTTTCTGTCCTTAAGCTCTCTGTAATAGGAAGTAATCCACTATGTCAATTTAGAAAAGAATCAAATTATACAATACTCTATCAACTAGCTTCACTTAGGAGCCCGCTGCTGCTGCAATAAATTGCTCCGACTCCTTAGGGCTTTTACATTAGCCCCAGTAACATTAGATGGTCCTTTAGCACACCTAGATGAACCCCTCCTGAAGTAATTGACCCATCTTCTTTTAATTGTAATTTATAATATTTAGGTGTGATCATAGATTCCTCGTTTTCTGAAACTTTTATAGATACAGCACCTGAATATTCTGAAGTGATTGAAACAACGGCTTTCAAATTCCTGCTGACTTTTCCTTTCGCAATAGTAATTAGGGGGCAGTTGATGCAGCTTAATATCTCTTGTCTTTTTTTTGTTTCTAGACGGGGGCTCTTAAGTATTTCCTCCAAATCGTCTTTTGTTCTAGCATTATGATCTGCTAGAACTTGCTCAGTTTTTTCAATTTTTCTCAAAACGAGCCTGTCAATAAATGTGTTTTTTTGGTCCTCTATACTTGTTATTACTTTCGCGGTATGACCTTTTTTTGACAATGCTTCAATCAAATTTTGCTGAACTTTTGATGCTCCTTGCCTTACTCTTGCAAGAACTGGTTGTTGTAAAACTCTCCTATCAGTTTGAGTAGTAGTTAAAGAAGTTCTATTAGCTCCAGGTGTTCTTCTACGTAACCCTTGACTCATCGATGAATCTCCTGATCTGAATCCTTCCCTTGTATCTCTTCTTTGAGTGGCTGTATGAGGGTTGCGGGATATGTTTCCTACAAAAACAGCTTCCGTCCTTGCTCTTTCTTCTGATTTAGATGGTCTTGTGAAACAATACCCTAAGAATCCAGCTGCTAGTCCGATCCCAGCACCTATTAAATGTCCGCAAAAAAAGCCCAATGCTACCGCGGCTACTACAGCAATTAGACGCCCAGTGGTTTTAAGTGTTGAGCCTTGTTCATAATGGTCTCCAGCAGTACAAGAATGTATCATAATAAAACCCAAAATTTGTTAATTATATCAATATTATAACACGAACTAGTTATAATATCAAATATAAGTTATTATAATTCATGCTTTTATAAAGTTTTTATTTTAATTTAGTAAGGAAGTTGCTCTTAGAATTATGAATTAAAATATCTCTTTGATAAAAAAAAATCACTTCTATATGTTTGCCTGGAACTTTAAACAGGGAGGCTACATTGAAGAAATATATGAAGTATCAGTTTTTATTGTGCTTAACGCTTATAACCGGACTAAATGCAAAAAATAATGAAATTTTAAGGATCATTGAACAGCAAAACATTGAGGTTGTGGATTTCATATTTACTGATCTTGAAGGAGAAATCCGCTCTATATCGCTCCCAGCAGATAGAGTAGAATCTGCATTAGAAAATGGGCTTAAATTTGATGGATCATCTATTCCTGGAAATACAACAATTTCAATGAGTGATATGCATCTACAGCCAGATTTTAGAACATTTAGACCTCTTCCAGATAGCCTGTATGTTGAAAAATCAGCGCTCATTTTTTGTGATATTTTTGAGGACGAAGAGACGCCCTATGCAGCATCTCCCAGAGTTTTATTAAAGACCCTGAAGGATGAATTGGCTTTAGAAGATACACAGCTAATCACGGGTGTAGAGCTAGAGTTTTTTATTTTTGATAGTAATGGTTGTCCATTAGATGACGCGAAGTATTGCGATCCTTTAGGCTATCAAGAAGATCAGCTGAAATATGATATTATGAAAGCTCTAAAAGAGGCAAATATACCATTTGAAAAATTTCATCATGAAGTTGCAGGTGGACAGTATGAAGTTGTCTTGAAATACGGAGATGCTCTAGATATTGCTGATAATATCGTTCTTACAAAACACTTTATTAAACGTACTGCAGCAGCTAGAGGCCTCAAAGCTTCTTTTGTTCCTAAGCCCATTTCAGATGTTAATGGATCTGGTATGCACATCCACTATAGCGTCATCAATCCTAAAACTAAGATCAATCTTTTTCATGACCCAAAAGGGGAGCATTATCTATCAGATTTTGCAAGATCGTTTGTAAGCGGAAATATAGTTATGGCTAAGGAATTTTCTTCGTGGATTAACGGCTCACACAACTCTTTTCAGCGTCTGGTTCCAGGATTTGAAGCTCCTATTTTCATTTGTTGGGGAAAGCAGAATAGATCGGCTTTTATCCGCATTCCACAGGTCAATGAAAACAATGCACAATATGGAGCTAGAGTCGAAATGAGAGCTCCTGATCCATCTTGCAACCCCTATCTAGCATTTTCTGCTATTGCGATTTCTGGTGTTTATGGTGTAGGTCATCAGCTTAATGTTGAGGAAATGAATGATAATCTATATGACATAGACATGGCTTTTATAGAGGAAAAAGGGATTGAAACTCTTCCTTCTTCAATGGAAGAGGCACTAGAAAACCTTCGAGGTGGTGAATTTCAAACCCTCGTATCTGAGCATCTCATAGATGAATATGAAAAAATTAAATCTAACAACTAGAGTGGTAAATACACAACCGACTTGTTAGAGTCGGTTGCGTAAAACTTACTCTGAAATAATCAGTACTTGGTTGAGTTCTGTTAATATACATAATTCCATCACATTTTTAATTTGCTTCTTTCTTAATTCTGTGTTTTTTAAGACATTTTGGCTGATCATACTAGTTCTAAGAGGTAATCAATTTGAACTGATCTAATAAATTCCTTCATTTGATAGAATGAAAATATAATAAAAAAAAGGAATTAATAATGGAAATTATCAACAAAATTAAGTTTTATTTAAAGGAATTATTGGAACTATCTTTTCTTCTACTAGGTGTATTAATATTTGTAGAGATACTCTTTGCTAAGAACGGTGCTCTTTTTGGTTCCCAGGTAACAGCTAATTTAGCCAGTTTTCTTTCCAATATTGGAGATTCAGGTATTGCTGCGCTAATAGCTGTTTTTGCTCTAATTTACGTATTCCGGAGGAGAAATTGCTGCGCTAGTCGTAATGACTGTTTAAGGTTTAAGTCAGGTGATAATAAAAAGTAATATTGGGTAAATGGAATACGAAAATTAATGAGTGATTTGCGAAGGAGGTGATTATCTCCCTCCATGTTATCAAGATAACCCAACTAAATCTTATTAAAAATGGCTTCTTTTAATTAAGAAGTCGTTTTTTTAACCCTAACTTCAATTAAGAAACTGAATATTAACGATTTGTTATTATAATATTATGTAAAGAAAATAATAAAAAATAATATTCTTTATATTAACATTTTAATAATAAAAATGGAGAAAAACATGATGAATGACATTAAAGGCTTTATAACGTCTATTACAGAAATAGGAGTTTCCTTGCTTGCTTTAGGTATTATAATAAATCTTATTAGTCCAGCAGGTGCTCCTTTCATAGGAGATGTCGTTGGTAATATTACTAGCTTGATTGGAAGCTTAGGTGATAGCGGTATAGTCGGATTATTAGCGGCAGGTGTCATACTTGCACTATTTAATAAATAACAAGTAATGAGTATAGTTACCTTGATAGTCTTGCTCTAAATCAGTAATTTTTAGAGTGAACTATCAAGGTAATTTAAATTATATAGCTAATAAGGAAAGATTAACAGGAGTTGCTATATCTAAAAGCCTTATTCTATACTGACACTCGATTCAGAGCCAACTGGATTAGTTTAAAAAGCACAGTCGATTCCTATAAAGAATTAAGGGGATATTATAGCAAGACTAGGATTCGATGACCTTTCTGAAAGATGACAAACTAGTTGTAGTACGAGCGGCTAAGATTTAAAGATTCATATCATAATCATTTTTTTTTACAGAATAATTTACTGGACTAGCTGCCAGGCATGTATTGATGGGGTTAAGTAAATCTTAGCTAGGAAGCTTGATGATATGCGAGAGATCGCATTTTTTTATTGTTGGACCTATTGAAGAGCTTATTGAGAAAGCAAAAAAGCGCTAAAGATTATATGAAGGGGCATTCTCTTTTTTTCAGGTCTTAAATGTCTAATTATGGTGATATGTTAAAATACAAATAAATAATAAATAAAGGAGAATAATACTATGGTAAATAAAAAAGATAAATCAGAAGGTTCAACTTACAAACCAGAATTTGTATCAGAAAAGCCCACTTGTGGAGAGATAATTATTGATAAAGGTTCTGTACAATTTGGAACAGATATTGCAGAAGGATCTGGTAGAGTTGTTTCAAAACATGGATATAAGGGTATTTCACAAATAAAAGCTACTCTTGAGTTGAGTAATCTTTCGAGTGATTTTGTTATTAATGCTTTTCATATGGTAAATAATCCTAATAACCCAGAACTTCAACCATTTGGTGCAAATTATTGTGATGCAGGTGGAAATAATCCAGACTGGAATTGTCAAGAAGTTGATTTGTTTGAAGCTAATAAAAATGTTGTATTTCAACATACAATGCATATAGGAGACGGTAGTCAAGCGGCGGCACAAAATTATCAATATAGTTATTCATCTGATCAAAAAAGATGTTATCCTAACTTAGCGCCAGCAAATGGTATTAAATCATGGGGTGATATTAAAGTTGAAAAACCAGTCAATATGGTAGCTGATTTCGATAGCAATGGAATGACAATAACTCTTTCACAAGATGGAGTTGATGATGTTGTAGTTTACACTATGGGACCAGGTTATCAAGGTTCAACTACTTTTGATACTGATGCACTAGAAAGATGGGAAAAAGGAAGACAACAAGGTTATTGGCTTATATTAAGTCAATGGCAAGATTTAAAAGCATCATGGGCTCCAGGTTCAGATCATCAATGGTATGATTGGTCTTGTAAATTTGGTGATTTATGTACTACATCAGATTGGTTTAAAGTATATGATATTGAAGTTGTCGCTGATGGTGTATTAGAAGCTCCGGTAATAGAAGAAGTAGAAGAAGTTATAGAAGAAGTAGAAGAAGTTATAGAAGAAGTTATAGAAGAAACTATTGAGCAAGTTGAAGATCATCCGGTAACTAATCAATTGTTAGTAATTAATAATACAGGTCAAGACATGAAAGCTAATGCTACTTATTGTATGCAAGCAGAAGATTGTGATTATGTTATTAAAGATCAAGATTCTTTGTTGATGAAAACTAATATTATAGGAGGTACTTCAATATTTACGTTATACCCTCTAGGACCAAAAGGTTCCGATCCAGTAAATGGAAATGCATCACAAACTTATGGTTATTGGAGTGGAGCTGGTCATATTACTTCAGATTGGCAAAACAATTATAGTAACCCAACACCTTGGCACCCAGCACCTCCTGCAAATTGGCAGTTTGAGTTTGCTTTTAAAAACAAAGGAGATCCACTGAAAGAAGAAGTTACAATTTCAATAGTTAAATCTTCTGAAACAGACAAATAAATTCATACAATTGCTCAAGAATTATTTCTATATTATTTTCCTTATACCAGGCGGCTTCACTGTCCTGGTATAAGGGGACTATTAATTGAATTATGTTTATTGCTATTGTATGGTTGTCCAAATTGTGCGAATTATTATATTTCTAAAAAGTCGTTAGAGTGTATATTGTTTTTTTTGGTATATAAAATTAATAGCGAATATTTAATCATGATTTATATTTTATATTTTTTTCATCCAATATAACTAAAAGTATTAAAGGAGTATTATTATGCACGGGGTTAAGGTATATCTTATCGCACTTGTTATTTTTTTTGTTGTTGACCTGTTATGGCTTGGAGTTATAGCAAAAGACTTCTACCAAGAACAAATAGGGCATCTTATGGCAACTAAAGTCAATTGGTTATCCGCGATCTTTTTCTATATCATTTATATTCTAGGATTAGTCTATTTTTCGATTATGCCAGCACTTAATGATGGTAACTGGGTCTTAGCACTTGGTAATGGAGCTCTTTTCGGGCTTGTTTCTTATGCAACTTATGATCTAACCAATCTTGCTACTTTAAGGGACTGGCCTCTAAGGATGGTTATTTACGATCTAATCTGGGGGACATTTATCTCAGCTGCTACCTGCTTAATTACATATGGATTAGCCTCATCTTGGAAAACACCAAACTAATCTATTAGATGTGGGTATATAGAAATCCAAACCCTATGTGTGCTATCTGTTTTTGCCTTCAATTGCTAAATTTCAATTGTTGAGCTGAAGTATCTCCTGCAATTGCCCCAGACTCCTTTAATGGGGATATAAAATGAGGGGTTACTGCAATCAATCTTTCCCTAAAACCATAATAACGCGTTGAAATCCATTGTTTTGTTAAAATGAAAATAAATAATAACAAAATAAAGAAATATGAATAATTTATTAAATAACATTTTCTTTGTTTTAATGTTTTTTCTATGTGTTTTCTTGTTTGTCGACAAGTCGCAAATAGAAGCAAAAGCTATCTATAAAAAATATAAGGGTAAGTGCTGTTATAAATTAGCTAAGAAAATCATTGAGGTATCTTCTAAGCTAGAAATATCTAATCCTGAATGGCTAGCAGATGAGATTTTCTTCGAATCAAATTTCTCAAGTACTATCCAGAATCCATATACTAAAGCCACTGGTCTCATTCAATTCATGCCAGGAGCATCTGCAAATGCTGTTTTTGGCTACCCAGAAGTAGGCTCTAACAGTAAGTACTATTTGAAAGGTGTCAATAAGCTAAGAAAAATGACACCTACTAATATGTACGACTATTACAAACAACATGATAGTAAAGCAGCTGCAAACACTTATTTGAAAGAGAATCCAGGAATTAAGACAGCTCAAGATTACCTTCAATATGTTAAGAAAAAAATAAGAGATCAAGTAATGTGACACCTATAATAAGGATAGAACTGTCTTTAGTAAATTAGCTATATTACTTTGGTGCTTTTCACGTATTAGGCCTGTGGTCGTATAGAATGCCTATAGTTGTTTGATTTACATTGTCTATTCTTTTTAGGTGGCGTTTTGCAGCATTTAATGGGGATATAAAATTACGTGTTACAGCAATCAATGTTTAAATAAAATCATAATAACATGGTGAAATTTTTTGTTTTGATAAAATAAAAATAAAATAAAATATTATAAAAAAAAGGAATAAATAATGAAAAAAACAAATAATAAGAAGAAATGTAATGAGGGAGAATGTAAAAGCCCTTTTATTGAAAATTTTTTGTATGTACTTATTACTATAGCAATATTAGTGGTAGTTTTTTTTAATCCGATATCAGAAGCTCTTAGCTCATATCTAACCCCAAAACCTTCCGTGAAAACTCCAATCTCTAAGCCTATAAAAACTGAAAAAAAAATAAATTTATATGGATTTGACTTCGATAGCGGAGTATTGACTCAAGAACATAAAAAAAAATTAGACAGTCTTTTAATCTATTTATCGAATCATCCTAATGCTTATATAATAGTAGAAGGACATTGTGATGAAAGAGGTACTAGGGAATATAATCTGGCCCTAGGAGAGAGAAGGGCATTGGCAGTAAGAGATTATTTGATTGCAATAGGAGTAGAAGGAAAGAGAATTACTACAATAAGTTATGGTAAGGAAAGACCTATCAATAATGACAACACTGAAGAAGGAGACAGGACTAATAGAAGAGTAGAAATTAGAGCGCAATAAATTATTAATATTATGAGGTTTTTTAAAGTATATGTCATTGCATTTATTGTTTTTGTTGTTTTAGATCTTTTGTCGGTTAGAGTTATAGCAAAAGAGTTCTATCAAGAGCAAATAGGGCATCTTATGGCCAATAACATTAATTGGTTACCAGAGATCCTCCTGTATCTTATATACATTTTTGGATTAGTCTATTTTGCAATTATACCAGCACTTAAGCATGGTAACTGGTTCTTATTAATTCTAAACGGAGCTATTTTTGGTCTTGTTTCTTATGCAACTTATGATCTAACTAATCTTGCTACTTTAAAGGACTGGCCTATAAAGTTTGTTGTTTATGATTTAGTCTGGGGCGCATTTGTCTCTGATGCCACTTGTTTAATTACATATGGATTGGCTTCATCATGGAAAATACCAAACTAATCTATTAGATGTGTTTATTTACAGAAACCAACTTAATACACGCACTATTAAAATCTAAGTAACAATAAACTTGTGGTAGAATATATGCTACCACAAGTTTATCTGTAAATTTCAAAACCAGAGCTCATTAGAAAGCCAATCTGTTAATTTTCACGAACTGTCAAGTCCTATGATATAATGCATCCCAGACGGTAAGTCACATGTTATGTTATAATATAATTAATTAGAAATTAACTATATTATAATAAAATAGCAGGAAACAATCATGAGTGAGGAAAAGGGGAAGGCAGTAACTAGGAAGCTAGTAGAAAAACTCAGAAACGAATTCGATGCCAAATTATCAAACAAGGTCGCTCAGAACGCCGTCACCAACGTCCCGCTGCCAGACCTGACGGTGAATAGAGATCTCGTTCAAGAGATGGACGAGTCGTTTAGCACCAAGCTGGACGATTGGAAGGTGACGGATCAGAAGAGTAGTGGTCGTTGTTGGCTTTTCGCTACTCTGAACCTGCTTAGGGTTGGAGCGATGAAGAAGATGAACCTAAAGAATTTCGAGTTTAGTCAGGCCTATGTTCACTTCTGGGATAAGTTTGAGAAAGCCAATCACCTGCTTGAGGCGATCATCAAAACATCAGACCGCCCAGTCGACGACCGTACCATCCACTTCTTGCTTTCCAGTCCTATATCAGATGGTGGGCAGTGGAACATGGCAACAAACCTGATCGAAAAGCACGGTCTGGTTCCCAAATCTGCCTACCCTGAGTCACACTCCAGCAGCGCGACTCACTGGATGAATGTCCACCTGAAGAATATACTACAGAGCTCGGCATGTGAAATCAGAGCAATTATTAATAGGGGAGGTAGCATCGAGGAGGCTCGTAAACAAAAGGAGATTCGAATAGGGGATATTTGGAAAATATTGTGCATCCATCTTGGAACTCCTCCCAGGAGCTTTGACTGGCAATGGCGCGATAAAGATAATAAGTTCCATCGAAAAGGTAAGATGACGCCGCAGCAGTTCGCCAAAGAATTTGTTGATATCGACTACAAAAACTACGTATGTCTTGTCAACGATCCACGTAATAAATACTACCAGACTTACACCGTAGACTTCCTACAGAATGTCGTCGATGGGGACTCTACAGTCTACCTCAACCTACCGATTGAGGAGATGAAGGCAATCACACAAAAAATGCTCGAGGATGGTTTACCGGTATGGATGGGCTGCGATGTAGGCAAGGAGCTGCATCGTGTAAAAGGTCTCTGGGATGCAGAGCTTTTCAAAGTTAAAGAGCTCTACGGGGTTGAATATGGTATGAATAAAGCCGAAAGGTTACGCCACTATCAGACTATGATGACACATGCGATGCTGTTTACCGGAGTTGATGTGGTAGACGGCAAACCACGACGCTGGCGCGTAGAGAATTCATGGGGCACAAGTGGCGGACAGAAAGGTTATTACACGATGAATGATAGCTGGTATGACGAGCACATGTTTGAGATTGCCGCTCCGCTCTCGTACCTAAGCAAGGAGATGCAAAAGGCATTAAAGACTGAGCCGAAAGCGCTGGATCCCTGGGATCCAATGGGAAGTTTAGCCTAGCTAGCGCAGGTTAATCTCAATACTCACTGCATTGGGAATAGGAATTCTGAGAACCTTCTCTTCTTTCTCGGTGTAGGTGCCAGATTAAGCAAGCATTGACGAATACTCAACTCTTATTGTATTACTAAATTTCAATCATGATGATCTGTATTAGCAACAAGGACAAGTACTATATGATCCATCAAAAAAATGGGATTGATGTTTGTTGGCAGAAAATCTTTCTGCAGTAAATGAGATCAATGTTAGTGATGCAACTACATTTGCTGGAACAATAACACCTAAAATGATCTTATTAATGTGAATTAGTTGTATGGCAATAACACCTACCCTATGAACACATTCCCATTTGCCATGATCTTTTTTATCATTAATTTCAACAAACGCTCTTATTTGAAGTATTGCAGTAGATGCATATTTAGTTACTTTCATATAACTAGCATTAAAGATGAAAATGCCTTGTTTTGATATAGCTACAAAAATCGACGAAACTATATTGGCTGTTTGAACTAAATTACTAGTATCAAGGGAAAATTCAATCTTATGTAGTTGACCAATAGAACGTGTAAAATCAAATATATCACAGGCAGTTCGAGTATTATCCCTTAAATTTTGAAACCTGTTAACTGATGGCCCAAAAGTCTCTGTATTTGTAGTGAAAGAACTTATAATGTCATAACTAGATGGAAAAACCTGTAAAAAATTTACTATATTATTAAGCCCAGAATCTAATGGATTCCTAGATTCTCTATCATGTGGTATTGGATCTTGTGAGGGGTGTTGCACATAAGTTCTTGTAGTTGAAGGTCGTCGACGCCTTTTATGAGATGTTGCTATCGAAAGTCCTAGGTCATGTGTATGATCACATCCTTGACAATGATGACAATCTATTACTGCAGAGGTCATAAAAAATCCTTAAATATTATTAAAAGAAGATAAATTATATACTCATGTTTGATTTCAGTCAAGAAGTGAGTATAGTGATTTGATTTATATTCTTTATTTTTTTAGATATAGCCTAGCATTAGTTAATGATAGTTGACTGTTTTATATTAAACTTAACGTAATGTATGGCATCCTTCTTATATTGATTAGATATTGCACTTTGATGCCTAATGACTTTCTGCTGTCTGGAAATTTCCAGAGCTAGAATCCTGAGAGACTGGAGTTACAATACCAATTTTCATGAAAACACCTAAACCAAAATTATAGATAAAGCAAAGGGATTAATAAGAGAAAAGACAACGATCATATTAATATTCCTAATATAGAACAACAATAGTAGTAGGGAACGAATATAAAACACTTAGATCTAATCACAACCAATAGGGTATTAGATATAAAAGTAAAAGCAGCGAAAGAACAAAACATTCAACGTCTGATAATGTATGTTATGTTGTATTTGGTTGTGAACACTTACCATCAAGGCATTTGGTATCGTTAGGCATGCACTTTGGCGTTCCTTTGACATTTGGTGAATCAAGGGCCTTAGAATCCACTATTGCACCGCAGAAATTTGCCCCAGTAACAACAAGCCCAGCAAGATCAGCATCCGAAAGATTAGCCTTACTAAAATTAGCCCCAGTAATATTAGCTCCTGTAAAATTGGCATCCAAAAGATCAATAGAAGTGCCAGCTGAAAGATCAGCCTTTTTAATAATAGCCCGAATAAAATCAACCTCTATTAGTTTAGCCCCAGTGAAATTAGCTCCTGTAAGATTAGCATCCGTAAGATTAGCTCTTGTAAGATTAGCATCCGTAAGATTAGCCCTAATAAAATTTGCCCCAGTAATATTAGCTTCTGTAAGATTAGCATTAGTCAGATTAGCCCGAGAAAGAACAGCCTGTTTTAGAGTCGCCTTTTTAAAACTAGCATAATGAAGTTCAGCCTTAGTAAGATTAGCCTTAGAAAAATTAGCTCCACAAAGATTAGCCCTAGAAAGATTAGCCCTAGAAAGATCAGCCTCTGTTAGATTAACGCAAATACAAGAAGCCTCTATTAGATTAACCTTTGTTAGCTTAGCCTGTTTCAGGTTAGCCTTAGAAAGATTAGCCTGTTTTAGAGTAGCTTCAACAAGATTAGCCTTAATAAGATTAGCCCTAGAAAGATTAGCCCTAGAAAGATTAGCACCATTAAGCCTAGCCCCTTTAAGATTAGCCCCATCAAGCCTAGCCCCTTTAAGATTAGCACTATCAAGATTAACACTACTAAGAATAGCGCCTTTAAGGTTAGCATTACTTAAATCAAATTTAGAGAGAGTAGTATAAGAAAGATCAACCGATTCTAGATTAGCACCATCAAGCCTAGCCCCTTTAAGATTAGCCTCTTTTAGACAAGTCTCTTTTAGATTAGCTTTAGTAAGATCAGCCCCTGTAAGAATTGCCCTAGTAAGATTAGCGTCAGTGAGATCAGCTCCAAAAAGATTAGCGTCAGTGAGATCAGCTCCAAAAAGATTAGCTTCAGTAAGATTTGCCCCATTAAGCCTAGCTTCACTAAGATTAGCCTCTATAAGACTGGTAAAGTAAAGTTCAGCCTCAGAAAGATTGGCCTTAGAAAGATTAGTCCCATAAAGAGTCGCTCTATCAAGCCTGGCCCCTTCTAGATGAGCCTTAGTAAGATCAGCCTGATAAAATTTAGCCCCTTTAAGATTAGCCCCTTTAAGATTAGCTTCTGTAAGATCAGCCTCTGAAAGATTAACCCCTTCTAGATTAGCGTTAGTAAGGTTAGCCCCTTTAAGATTAGCTTTAGTAAGATCCTTATTACTAAGATCACACCCAGAAAGATCTGCTCCTGGTTCAAACATAGTAAAATTTTTATTAGTTACTTTTTCCATTACAATAGATGGCTCAAGGGCTTTGTGGTCCACGCCTTTTGCACCGCAGAAATTAGCCCTAGTAACTATAGCATCCGTAAGACAAGCCCCACTAAGATCACACCCAGCAAGATCAGCATCTGTAAGACTAGCATCAGCAAGATTAGCCCTGGAAAGATTAGCCTTATTAAGAATAGCACCATCAAGACTAGCCTTTTTAAGAATAGCACCATCAAGACTAGCCCCTTTAAGAATAGCACCATCAAGATTAACACCAGTAAGAATAGCGCCTTTGAGTTTAGCATTACTAAAATCAAATTTAGAGAGAGTAGTATAAGAAAGATCAACCGATTCTAAATTAGCACCATCAAGACTAGCCTTTTTAAGATTAGCCATGGAAAGATTAGCCTTTTTAAGATTAGCACCATCCAAATTAACACTAATAAGAATAGCTCCTTTAAGATTAGCGTTAGTAAGGTTAGCCCCTTTAAGATTAACATCAGTAAGATTAGCCCATGTAAGATCCTTATCAGTAAGATCACACCCAGAAAGATTTGCTCCTTGTTTAAATGTATTGCAATTACGGTTGTTTGCTTTTTTCATTATTTCTCTCTTTTTATTTATTATTATATCAGAAAAGGAAATTGTAAATTTCAAGAAAGAGAAAGTCATTAGTCATCAAGGTGCAATATCTACACACTATAATGTAGTATTTGGCTATGAACACTTAGAAGATGAGCAAATATCCTTAGGCATGCACTTCAAATTTCCGGTGCTTCCAGAAAAGGTCTGATCATCCTGGATTGCTTCGCAGCAATTAGCATTCTGAAGATTAGCTTCATTAAGATTAGTCCCCACAAGATCAGCAAAATTCAGTTTAACTCCAGTAAGATTAGCCCTGGAAAGATTAGCCGAACTAAGATCAGCATGTTTAAGATTAGCTTCATTAAGATTAGCATCAGTAAGTGTAGCGTTATCAAGACTTGCACGCATAAGATTAGCTTTAGTAAGATCAGCATTAAGAAGAGTAGCTGAACTTAGAATAGCCCAACTAAAATCTATAGGCTGTGTGGAAGAACTATTTTGTAGGGTATTAAATTTAGCTTTACTACAATCTTCTTCTTCTTTCAAGGAAGCTGATCTAAGACTCAAATAAGCCGATTTCAATGAAGCTGATATAAGCTTAGCCGAAGTTAGAATAGTCCCCTCCCCCTGAGCGTTATCAAGATTGGCTTTTTCTAGATTAGCTCCAGTGAAATCAGCTTTATCTAGCGTCGTCCCGTTTAAATTAGCCCCATAAAGATTAGTATCCCTGAGATCAGCTCCAGAGAAATTGAAATTAGAGAAATCAATATTTTTAAGATCAAGGTTATAAAGAGTAGTGTTGGAGAGATTATGATTTACATCTTTAATATTAGCCCGTGTTAGAGTAGCATCATTAAGATCCGCTCCAGTAAGATGAGCGTTAGCAAGATTGGCATCAGTAAGCATAGCTCCAGTAAGATTAGCCCCAATAAGATTAGCCGATTTTAGACTAGCCCCAGTCAGATCAGCTCCTGTAAGATCAGCTCCAGAGAAATTGAAATTAGAGAAATCAATATTTTTAAGATCAAGGTTATAAAGAGTAGTGTTGGAGAGATTATGATTTACATCTTTAATGTTAGCGTTAGTAAAATTAGCGCTAGTAAGAGTTGCACCAGTAAACACCGCACCCCAAAGATTAGCATAAGAAAAATCAGCGTTAGAAAGATTAGCATAAGAAAAATCAGCATAAGAAAGATCAGCCTTACTAAAATCACTTGACGAAAGATCAGTTGGATCCTGTCGACTAGAAAACGTACATCGCGAAAGGTCTTTATTTTGATAAGGTGGTTCGCAATTTTGGTTATTATCACTATTTAATTTTTTCATCATTTACTCCTTTTTATTTATTATTATATCAGAAGAGGAAATTGGGGATTTCAAGAAAGAGAAAGTCAAAAGTCATTAGTCATCAAAGTGCAATATCTACTCACTAAAATGTAGTATTTGGCTATGAACACTTAGGGGATACCCCTCTCCATCCTATGCACAACTCTATATATCAATTCATTCAGACTAGCCTTTTTAGGGTCTATGTTAAAATAAAATAAAAAACAAAAAAAAGGAGGAAAAATGCAATTTACAATAAAAAACAATCAAAATTATAATGTCTTTGTGCAGTGTGGAACTTGCGACCCAACAATAAACGATACCGTTACGCAGGGTGAAACCAAGAGCTATGGTGATCCAGGCGCATCATATGTGGCGATTGCTTTCCAAAATCCAAATGGTATAAATGCTCTAAATATCAAAAAAGCAGACGGTACTTATTACCTTACTTTCCAAGGGACAGAAGATCAAATGAATGCATTTCTAAAGACCTTAAAGACTGAAGGATTAGGCGATTATTATCCTTTTGGTACAGATGAAGCTAGTTATGAAATTACAGGTGACCTGAGTATTGCTAATTAGATTCTTTAGGAATAGAATAGTTTAATGATAAAGATTGGGGTCAGATTAACAAATTATCTTGTTGATCTGATCCTAGTCATCATGGCATTTATCCTTAGGCATATACTTTGGCTTTCCGATCAATTTGTCAAAGGCATCATCATCCACTGGGTATGGGGTATCAAGGATATTTCCCTTTAGGTAACATACAGAAATCAAGAAAACTACTAATAAGTATTAAAAAAGCACCCCCCCCCCCTCTTTCATGACAATATTTTATATATTGAGAAACGAAAAATTTAGCATAATAAACCGCTTACAATTACTCAATATTAAAAAACACAAGCAATATCTCAAACAGCCATAACATTTACAAAGCACTTAACACCAGTGTTTTACATGCTAAAAATACAAGATAAAATATTTTTTAATTATGCGTTTGTTTTATGTTTTATAAAAACATTAACTATGTTATAATTGTTCGAAAATTAATGCTGTTTAAAACAAACAAAGGATCTTTATGTCTGCTATAGGAACAACATTATTTCTCGAACAACCTAGCAATACAGAATATGGCAATACTTTACAAACAACGAAAGAGTTTACTCTTCAAAAAAAGCTTGGTGGTGGTGGATCTAAAACAGCTTATCAAGTATCAGATAGTGTAGCACTCCTTCTTTCCAACAATCTTTTCGAGGGAATGTGGGAAAGAATTGTTCGTGAAGACTTTGCTATGTCTCAGTTTTTGCAGTCTGTAGGTTTATATGGACAGCGGTTAGAAAAGGTAATATACTTTGATAGTGATGAAGCACGTACGAAGGGCGAAAATCCCCTTTATGCACTAAAAGCTGAATCTTTTCTGAGTCTTAGGGGGCGTAATTTCTGGGTTATTGACTCTAAAGATCGAACTTATCAAGTTTTCCCAAAAAAATTTTTTACCACATCTGAAGAAAGAAAAAAAGCTAAAAACTGGCTCCCTTTAATGGGGACTATAGCAAGCGATATTGCCAAAATCGTCCACTATAGATTACCCACGCATCCTGACTCATTCAACTTTGCCTATATCCCAAAAGATCACTCTGATTTAGTGTCTGGTAAAGTAGTTGAAGCTAGATCATTTGATCTGCGTTACTATGGATTTGACTATACTCACAAACATAAAGTAATTGAAATTCCAACAAGAACTCCCTTTTCACAATTAAGCGGATGGCAATATGCTTGTTGTATCACAAATAGCTATGCTAATAGATTCTTTGCTTATCTACCATCCCCTGTCTATGAGTATATTCATAGAGATCTTTTAACAAAAATAGACAAGATTCTAGATAACGAAGTACTACCTCAAATCATTCTTAATGAAGTCGATCCTAAAGCTTTCTATTGGGGATTAGATCAAACAGAATGGGAACAAGTTGGAAAATCAATAAAAGAAAAAGTGCGGTATGTAATTCTTGAAGAAGTTTTAGATTTACAATCTAAAGAATATGTATCCTCAAGTCCATGTATTTAAGGTCTTAGGATTGTTTTCTACATTGTT
>CACLRR010000004.1 GCA_902609415.1 uncultured Chlamydiae bacterium | reverse complement strand
GAAACACTATTTAGAAAAAATTGAGAGACACTTTGGGCGGTGTATAGGGCAATCATATATAAAGAAAGAACTTTTCCTCGAGTAGATGGTGTTGAAAGTAATAAAAGCCAACTTTCAATCACAATAAATAATCCAGCACATCCAAGGCCAGCAGTAAAACGAAAAGGTATCCAGAGATAGGGTGAATTTGTGAAGCTATGAAAAATAATAGATAAGGCTGTAATTGAGGCAAAGAGTGAGAAGGCTCTTATATGCCCTGTCATCTTTATGATATTTTCCATATAGAAGGCTCCAATCATCATCCCAGCATAGTAGGAAGCATAAAGTGGACCGATAATCAGGCTATTATAACCTTCAAGGGAGATCCGAAGAGTAACAAAGGTGTTGAAATAAGTAAGCCCTAGCATAATAATAAGTAAGGCACTGAGGGGTGATATTGTACGTTTGATGATCTCTTTCATGATTCTCTTATAGAGGATCTGAAATTATTGTGAAACCTTTGTTGCTTTTACAATCTGTTTTGTTTTGATATCTTGAATAAGGTAGGTAGTTGATTTTCCATGAAGGGGAGTAACGGTCACTTTAACACCAAAGAGCCAACCTTTAAGTGTCGTTTCATATTTAGGCAGAATTTTAAAGGAGGAATTATCAGAGAGCTCTATAATTCCTTTATTAGGATCAATAATTTGGATGTCAAGCACCTTTCCTTGAGGGGGAAGATATGTTTTTATTGCATCTTCTGCAGGTGTTGAAGCAAGAAGAGATGAAAAAATAGAAAGAAGAATTGTAATCTTTTTCATAAATTTATCCTATGATAATGCGTTTCTATTTGCAAGGAATTAATTGTTTGTTTAAAAGAAGATTTTACTATTTTAGTGTAATTATATGCATAAGCTGATGTCGTTACAGAAAGAGAGCGTGAGAAGAACTCTTTTGAGTGAGGGTTTTGGAATGTTACGTAAAGTCCACTATTTATCTGAGGCTTATAACTCTACTACCTATTTAGTTAAGACAAGTGAGGGTAAGTTTATTCTTGTCTTACATGATCGTTCTATAAATAAGGAAGTAAGAGCTTTTATGCAGGATGCTTCTAATTTTTATACTCAACATGGTTTCCCTGTAGCAACCCTCCTTTGGACTGGAAGGATGGCAGGAAATGAAGCTGTTCTTTGGTCATACCATCAGGGAAAAGTTATGAAATGGAAAGAAGAGGAGTATTATTTGATAGGTCAGATGATGGCTTCTATGCATGTAGCCGGATCTACTTTTAAAACAGACAAGGAAAGACTTCCTTTTCTGTTTGAGATCAAATATCAGTTGCTTGCAATTGAACACCTTATTCCTTCAGAGTTTAGAGTATTACAGACAAGGCTTGAACACTTGATTGAAGAAATCCCAGCAGATCTTCCTTCAGGATTAATTCATGGAGATATTTGGCCTAAGAATGTGTTGTTTAGTGAGAATAAGATTATAGGGATCTTAGACCTATACAATGTCAATACTGATTATTTTGCTTTTGATATTGGAGCAATCTTGAAAAAGATTGATTACTCCGATCAAGATCAGAGACATAAGTTGATGTTAGATTGTTTTATGCGCGGTTATTTATCGATACGTATGATGGATGATAGGGAGATGGGTGCACTTGATCTTTTTGTTGAGGCACGTCTTTTACATACCATTGTATTTATGCTATATCAGTCTTATCTTATAGATGGAACGATTAATGTCTATAGGGATATGGCAACTATAAATCTTATTAAACTACAGCAATATAGAAAGATTTTAGTTAGTCAAACTTTCATCTAGAAGAGCTATTGGATTAGTTCTAGAGAATTTTCTCTCAAGATCCTTTAGGGCTGTATCCTGGTGATTTGTGTTTTCTGTAAGAGCAAGTAGATGATTTAGATGTTCCCAGCATTCCTTATATTGATATCTCTGAAAAGAGAGATTGGCAAGATAGTATGATACTACGGCGTTATTTTTTTCTATCTCATGGTAACGATGTAGTTGAATGAGTGCTTCTTTTTCTCTTCCTAGTTGAAGCCAAGTAAGAGCAAGATGGAAGATACCTTCACGAAATTCAGGATATTCTAGAAGGGTCTTTTCTAATGCAGCCTTTTTTTCTAGGATACTTTCTCTTGTTTCATCAACTTCCATAAAAATTGTTTCAATACCACGAGGGTCTACCTTCTTATTGAAATAATCAGCTATAATTGTATCTTGGAAAAGGGCATTGGGATCTATTATAGAAGAAGCTTTTTTCAAAAAAGCTTCTCCTTCTTCAATCTTATTTGCAAAAAGAGATACATATCCTGCAAAAGTTTGAATGAGGGGGTCATCTGGAAGAAAAATTTCAGAAATTTTATAGAGATCGAGTGCTTCTTCATATTTTTTAGAATGAAAGCATCTAGCAGCTGAATTCATATAATTTAGGCCAATTACTTCGCGTATATTTCTTGCTTTAATATGTGTTGTATTTATAGAAAGATATTCCTTTGTTGGAATATGGATACCTCTAGCTGTTGTTTCAATATTAATCTCTTGGCCATTTTTTTCGTAGCAGAGGTAAATATGGCCTGGAGGTGTTTTGATCTTAAGAGGGAGATTGAGTCTTTGACTTAAGCAGAGATAGAGTGTGGATACACCAAGACATACGCCTTGCCTAGAGTCGATGATAGATGGTAAGAACGTATAGAGGTCTACATCTTTAACCCACAGAGAATGTGGAGGAAAGCGGTAGCGTTTTTTAAAGAAGATGAAATCGTTGATGGCAAAGAGGAGATCTTTTTCTGTATAATTTTTTTGAAGAGAAGCAAGGATTTCTAATGCCATTAGATCAAGAAAAGCTTCGTATTCCTTAATTTTATGGGGATTATCTTCGTAATGAAAGACAAGTAATGCCCTTGCGAGATCGATTTCATCCGTACCAAGTGAGATCACATCATCTTTAGTCCATACAGAGTGTCCTTTAAGACTTCTATGGTGTAGATGGTTAGTTATTCTTTCAATCATGCCTAATTCTTTTTTACTCAGTTGGGTTGAGCTATTTTCTCGCTTAATAGCTAGTGCTGGGATGATTGCTTCTAATTCAATCTCTGCAAGATTAAAGAGGTCATCGATGAATAAGGTATCAGGTTTATGAACTTGTATAAGTTGCTTAGCTTGTGATAGAGAGTCTTTGCCTGCCTTTGTATCTGGATATAAGTGATAGAAAGCCATCAATTCTTTTAGTGAGGTGTTATCAAGGCTATAGTAGAGCATATTGACATGTTCTTCATAACCTGCAGATAGTGAGAGAGAAAAGAAGATAATAAATAGAAAAACTTTCATTATTATATCATGGGTAAAAGAGTTAAAAATTTCAATACTAAAGAATAGATTGATTATTTAGTGTTACAGTATGGGGAATAGAGAGATTATAAGTTCATATAGATTACAACTAAGTAAGACTTTTACATTTAAGGATGCTAGGAAGGTTATTTCCTATCTTAAGGATTTAGGTGTAATGATGATTTATAGTGCCCCTTTTTTTTCTATTGTTAAGGGATCAAATAATCCGTATCAGATTACAGATGTTGAGCATATTAATAAGGATCTATTAGGAGATAAGGCATTTAAAGCATTTTTGGATGAATTACAGAGAAATGGGCTTTATTTTATGGTGGATATTGTTTCCAATCATATGGCAGCATCGATTGAGAATCATTGGTTTTTTGATCTTTTATTGAAGGGTGAAGATTCAAAATATAAGGAATATTTTGATGTTGATTGGAGTGATGGAACGATACACCTTCCAGTTCTTAGTAAAGAAATAGAACTTTTAATTAAAGAAGGTAGAGTCAGAAGAAAAAAAATAAAGGGCCAATGGTATGTTAAAGTAGAGAAAAAGCTATTTCCATTAAAAGAGGAGGGGAAGGGGCTATCGATTAAAGAGTTATTAGAAAAACAGTCTTATAGGCTTATTAGCTACGATCAAGGGCGGTATGATGTCAATTATAGACGTTTTTTTGACATTTTTGAGTTAATTGCATTAAAGATGGAAAATTCTGAGGTCTATGATGCTTATCATGCTTCTTTATTTAGATGGATAGAGCTTTATCCACAGATTTGTGGTGTTAGAGTTGATCATATTGACGGGCTCTATAATCCACAAAAATATTTAGAGTGTTTACGTAGAGATTTGCCTATAACGATTAATATTGTGGAGAAGATCCTTCAAAGTAGAGAGCCATTAGAGCGCTCCTGGCCAGTTGATGGAAGTGTTGGTTATGATTTTGTAAATATGTTATTGCAACTATTTATTGTTAAAGAAAATCACGAGTCATTCGAGTCGTTTTATAGAAAATATTCGGGATTTAATCACTCATTATCCCATGAGCTCTATTTATGTAAGTCTCAGTATATACGCAGTTATCTTGTTGGAGATTTAAACCATCTTGTGGAAGCTATCAATAGGGTTGATCCTTCCTATTCTATAGAGGATTTAGAGGCGTATATTGTAGATTTTGTGTCACATTTTCCTACGTATAGAACCTATCTTAAGGAAAATGAACCGATTTCAGAGAGTGACAAGGAGATGATTGAGAAGTGTATTCAAAGATCTTCCCTAGGAGATGCGTATAAGGGCTTTTGCAGAAAGGTGCTTGTGAGTGATAAGATGAGAAAGGTATATTTGAGATTACAACAGTTGCTTCCCGTGATCTATGCAAAAGGATATGAGGATACATTTTTATACCGTCATCTTACGCTCTTTTCAGAAAATGAGGTAGGAAGTTCATATGGTTCTTTTGGTCTTTCAAGAAAGGAATACTTTAGATGGGCAAATGAGAGAGCTAAGACTCATCCAAGAACTATGGATCTAAGCAATACTCACGATACAAAGACTTCATTTGATGTGAAGATGAGACTTAATGTTTTATCTGAAGATCCTCAAAAGTTTCAGAAGTTCATCAATCTTTTTGATCAGGCCAATCGGAAGATAGATTTTAGAGATAAGAATATGAGCTACCTTCTTTATCAGGTAGCACTTGGTATTTGGCCCACCCAGAAGATGAAAAAAAAAGAGCAACAAGTTATTATAGAAAGGCTTGTTAGATACATGATTAAAGCTGCTAGAGAAGCCAAAGTTTATACTAATTGGATATCCATTGATGATGGGTATGAGAGGGAATTAGAGAACTTTGTATGCACCATCTTTGATCCGACAAACGAGGTTTTTTTTCATTCTTTCCTTGAGCTACTCCATCATGTGGATAAAAATGGAAAGAAAAATAGTTTAAGTGCTCTTCTTATCAAGCTTACATCTATAGGTATTGTGGATACGTATCAAGGTGAGGAGTACTGGAAGTATGTACTTGTTGATCCAGATAATAGAAGCGATGTTGATTTTCCATTTCTTCGAAAAAAGCTTAAAGAGATCAAATTTGAGACAAAAGAAGGTTTAACACAGAGCCGATTAAATTCATGGCTTAATCATTTAGATAATGGTTACTATAGAATGCATCTCTATAGAGAGCTCTTGCATCTTAGAAAAGAATATCAGAGCCTATTTATTGAGGGAATAATTACTCCTTTAAAAGTAGATGGCCCTATGGAACAATTTGTTATTGCTTATACTGTTACACATCAAAACACAACTCTCTTTTGTTTAGCTTTTAGGTTTTTTTCCCTTTGGGAAGAAGATGATCCCAGATGGCAGCAAACTTCTGTGGATATCCCTGCATATGCTTCCTGGAAAAATCTTTTGACAAGACAGAAAGAGAGGCTTTCTAGCCCGTATATTTTTTCAAAAAGAAGCTTTCCTTGTATGATTTATGTGCATTAGATTATTCTTCTTGAGGTTGACGTTACGTCATAGTCTACAATGTAGTCATTCTAAGGAGATAGTATGTCTTACAAAGTCAAAGAGCTTGCTAGGTTGTCGGGAGTTACAGAAAGAACTTTACGCTGGTATGATAAGATAGGGTTGTTAAAACCCGCATTTTATAGTGATGCTGGATATCGTAATTATGAAAAAAAACAGCTTTTTGATCTACAGCAGATACTCTTTTTTCGTGAGATGGATTTTTCCTTAGAGACTATTTTGAAGATCATGAAGGTAGATTCATATGAGAGATTAAATACATTGAATTTGCATAGGATTGCTCTTCAAAAGCGTCTTGATAGAACAAAACAGTTAATCAAGACGTTAGACAAAACATGTTTAGAACTCAAAGGAGAACATATTATGATGAACGATCAAGAAATGTATGAAGGATTTAAAGAGTGGTCAAAAGGAAAAGGTGAAGAGTCCTTCTATCTTGGCGAGTATAATGAGGAGAAGTGTAGCAAAGATGAGATGATCTTCCTTAAAAGCGCTAAGATCAATAGATGCAAACGTAGTAAGGAGTGGTGGCAGCAGTATGAAAAGGGCTATTCTACTCTTTTTAAAGCCCTTGTCGAGTGTATAGAAAATAAAAAATCTATAGAATCAGATGATGTACAGGAGCTTATTAAAGAGCACTATACTATGACTCTTAAATTTCACAATTGTACTAAGGAGGTATATCTAGCTATGAGCAGGCTTTATCTAAATAAGCAGGAGTATAGAGCGCAGATAGAGTCTTTTAGTAAGAAGTTAGCTTTATATATGTCTAGAGCTATGAAGGTTTTTGCAAGTAAAAATCTTCATTAGGATATGAGGGATTTGAGGCGAATTTGAAGTTCTTTGTGAGAGATGATTTCTTCTACTGAGGGGCGGAGTTTATAGACCCAGTTGGTAGGTAGAACCTTGCCAGGAATGTTGATTCTTTCAAATTCCTTTTCTTGCCAGATCATATTATCAAAGAGAGCTAGGTATTCTCCTAGAAGGTTTATATGGAAAAGACTGGAGGTGGAATGGGAGGCCTTGAGAAGATTGAATCTAAGCTCAGGGGTTAGTTTTTTTTCATAAGGAATATTATGTGAGGTACAGAAGTGAAGTGATTCTTTTTGATTTTGATTAAACCACTCTTCCAGTGTTTCACTATCGTGGGTAGATACTGTAGATAGAGTAAGGGGTTCATACTCCTTTAAGGGAATGAATTGGTTTGATGGGTGTGTTTTTTCCCAGCGCATCACGCGTGTTCCTGCTATACCAAGCGATTTCATAGATTTTTGAATATGGATGATATCTAGACCAAGATCCTCGCCAATAGGCAGCATGGTGGCAAAGGAGAGCAGTTTATTAAGAATCTCTTCTCCTTGAATTAATTGAGTCCAAATTTCTTTTGGTATATATCTCCCTTCAATTGCTTTAAGGCCTTTATTGATTCCCCAAATGCGATAGAAGCCGATGATATGATCAATTCTAAAAATATCATAGAATTCTTCAGCAATATTTAATCTCCTCTTCCACCAGCGGTAATTGTCCTGTCTTATATGTTTCCAATTATAGGTAGGAAATCCCCATAGTTGGCCTTCTTCATTAAAGTTATCAGGAGGAGCACCAGCAAGCACTTCTTGATTGAATTCTTCCCTATACAACCAAACATCCATACTTTCAGGACTAATCAATATAGGGATGTCACCCTTAAGAAAAATGCCATGGCTATTTGCGACCTGTTTAACTTTACGCATTTGAGAAAAGCATAGATATTGTACAATAGAGTAGAAGAGAATAGACTTTGAATTCCTCTCCATGAGCGCTTTAAGGTGTCTTTTAGTAGGATTTTTGTCTACCTCCCTCCATTCTTTCCAATTTTTATCTTTGTAGTGATCTTTGAGCGCTTTAAACAGGGCATATTGTTTTATCCATGTGTGCTTCGTTAAAAAGTCTTGAAATCTTGTGTCTTTTTCGAATAGAGTTGAAAATTTGTGAAAATATTCCCAGAGGAATTCAATTTTTTCACTGAGCACAGAGCTATAGGCAACCCGATGAAGGTAGGTGAATTTTTTAAAACGAATAAGGGACTGCTTGAGTTTGGAGTCCTTTTCTAAAAAGGGAAGTTTGTTCAGAGATAGATAAATTGGATTAAGGGCACATGAAGAAAGTGCATTATACGGCGAAGTTTCAAAGCCCATATCATTAAGTGGAAGAAGCTGGATCAGATCGAATCCGATAGTTTCTAGTAGCTTAATAATTGGTATGAGGTCATAGAATTCTCCGATTCCGCAACTCTCTTTACTATGTAATGAGGAGAGTGTAAGGTTAATTCCATGATGGTGATTAAGGCCTATTTTATCCCATGAATTCTCTGTTAAATTCTTTTGATTTTTTTTCATATTAGGTTGGGGGCTTAAAATTAAAAAGAGAGGGAGTTCGTTCTACTTGTTTTTGCGTGAGTTCTGAGTCTGGGGCAGTGCGTGTGTTATTAAGTGCATCTCTCCAGTCTTTTGCTCTCTTAAAGGTTTCTTCAATGATGGTATAGAGCTTTTCAACTGTGGAATTATAAAGAGGAATATATAGGAAAACCACAAGTAGGCTATCTCTAGATATCCATGCAAGGTTTGATTGGAAGTTTTGTATGTTGTGATTTGCTTTAATGACATTCATGAGCACATCATCTCTAAATGATCCTGGAGGTAATTCGAAAATCTCTGCGGTAATTAGGAGATTTTCCTGAGTAATATCGGTTTCAAGTTGAAAATTGATTTCGTTATTTATCATGAATCTTACGACATTCTCACTATTTGGAAAAAGTGATTCATCGAGGAGCTCGCCAAGATGATGAATAAGATCGTGATATGAGATCATGTGTTACTCCATTGTATCTTTTGTATTCCATCCTGTAGAGCGGGGAGCTTCTTCATCCTCTTCATCCTCTTCTTCCTCTTCTTCCTCTTCTTCTAGAATTTCATCTAATTCACTAATAGCATCAAGTAGTACAAGAAGAAGGTCTTGACGATGTTTTTCTGATAGAAAGAAGCGAGGTGATACATTGCGCATGCCGTCACGAAATTGTGTGAAGATAATAATTTGTGCGAGGAGCTCTTCAGAAATACCTAGTTTTCCAGCAAGTGAGAAGACCTTATCAGGAGAAGGGTAACGCATTGTTACAAAGGAGACAAAAGCTTGTGCAACTGTTTCAAAATTTATTTGGGGAGGGAGAACTAGGCCACCTCGAGAAAATTGTCCTTCAATTTGTTGCATGCGTGCCATAAAGAACTTAAAAACACCAAGAATTGCTTGCATCGTTCTTGTTTCAGAAAAGAGAAGTTGAAGTTCTGCCATAGAAATTGAGGGGCCTTTTGATTTGAGATCCTTACCTAGAGAGTGTAGGAAGAATTGGAGTACATTTTTCATTTTATCAAAATTAAATTGATTTTTCAGTTCATCGAAGAGTGTTCTTGCATCTCTAGGGTTTCCAGTAACGTCTCTATAGAGGTCTCTAAGTGCTTTTGGTGAACCCAGGCCTCTTTTTGAAAACTCCCTAGCCTCT
Organism: uncultured Chlamydiae bacterium; assembly: GCA_902609415.1. Lineage (GTDB taxonomy): Bacteria > Chlamydiota > Chlamydiia > Chlamydiales > CACLRR01 > CACLRR01. The sequence continues at coordinate 75,437 of CACLRR010000004.1, read as the reverse complement.
GTATTGATATTCCTTCCAGCCTTAATTTCTCTTTCATATTTGTCATTAAGCAGCTTTTTTGCTTCAAGTAGAGTTTTGTACAGTTTATCTTTAGGATCAGTAGTTTGCAGAAGAAAATTAAGGGTTTCATCAGCAAGAAATTCATCTGGATATGCCTTCATGATTTTGTCGAGGATTTCTTGAGCTGAATCGCTATCATAGATAAAGACTTTTAGTTTAAGTAGGTTATCTCGCTTTAATTCTGGATTTTGGTTTTCAAATTCGCTTGCGGCTTCAGAAGTAGCATCGACAATTTTAACTTCAGTATCCTCAAATTCTGATTTTTTGCCATCAGCACGTTCTCTTGCACGCATTCTTTGATCTAGAGAGCGAAAGTCTTTTGATATCTTAAGTGGATTAAAGGCAGCTTCTTCTGTTCTTTCACTCATTGCAGATCTAGCTTCTGATCTTCTTGCAGCAAGTTGTCTTTCACTGCGTTGCATCTCTTGCATTTGTTGCGCCTTAGCGCTTTTCTGTGAGGGGGTTATCCCTTGTATAATATCGTCAGAAGGCATAGTTATTTATCTATCTTTTATTTAAAATGATCATATTTAGATCTAAAAGTCTATTGATTAATCAGGGAAGGCGTATTCGACCTAATGGTTGGACTCTTATTTCAGGGACCACTTCTTGTGATGAAATTACAGGAATATCAGGAAATTCAGATTCAATTAATTTTCTTACAAATCTTCGTACATCAATAGCTGTAAGAATGATAGGTGGCTGTCCTCCTTGGGGGGTTGGTTTTATAATGCTCTTTAATGCTTGGATTATAACTTGTACAGAGTCAGGATCGAGAGCTAGATATGAGCCTGCAGACGTTTGTTTAATAGCTCCTCTAACAATATCTTCAATTTCTGTATCAAGCATATAGACAGACAGGATAGATTGGCCCTGAGAATATTTATAGCTAATATAACGATTTAGGGCAGAACGGATATATTCGGTAAGGGCTACAGTATCTTTTTCTGTTTGTGAGAATTCACTTAAGGACTCCAAAATGGTGCGTAGATCTTTGATAGAGACTTGCTCTTGAACAAGTCGTTTAAAGATATCTGTAAGTTTTTGAAGAGGAACAAGTCTTGAGACTTCCTTGACTAGATCGGGAAAAGATTTTTCTACAAATTCTAAAATAGCACGCACCTCTTGTATTCCTAGAAATTCAGAGGCATATTGTCTATAAAAGTAAGAGAGGTGAAGTATGATGACATCGAGGATCTCCCAATATTTTATTCCAGCCTTATCCAGTATGGGTTTATGATCCTTATGAACCCAATAAGAGATTTGATTCATTAGATTTTTTGTTTCAGTAGAGGGGATATTATAGCGAGATAGGGTTTCAGAGGTCTCATTTGTAAGGATATGATTTTCAATAACCGAGCCTTTCATGAGAGGCACTTCATTTAGATAGATGGAGTAGTCAACTTTTTTAAGTAGGGGAGTATTTGTACGAACGTGGACACCAGGAAAACGTACACCTAAGTCATTATACAGTGCAAGTCGCATCTTTGGGATCTTCTCTTCAATAAATTTTCCACCTTCCCTATCCTTTTTGATGAGATCAGATAGGTAGGAACCAACTTCTAAAATTACAGGTAGTGTGAGGGCATAATCATCACCCGAACCTCTAATAACGGTGTGCCCATCAACACCTGTTTCTAAGGCACTTCCTGTGCTTGCTAGTGCCGAAGAAGCCATTTTCTTATTTTTAAGGTGTTTATTTATTCCTAAACCACCAAGGATGAGTGCTAATGCTAGAAAGAGAAGTGTTGGGAATCCTGGGATAAGGGCTAGAAGAAAAACAACAAAAGATGTAAGTATCAGACTGCGAGGGTTAGAAAAGAGCTGCTCGGTAAGATCTTTTCCTAGATTTGCTTCCTTTTTATCACTGGAAACACGTGTTGTAACTATACCTGCTGTTAAGGAGATAAGAAGCGATGGAAGTATAGATACAAGTCCACTACCTATTGATAGTAGGGAGTATGTCCTTGCTGCCTGCATTCCTGACATATTGTGCATCGAGACACCGATAATAAGACCTGCAACAATATTTATAATGAAGATGACAATTCCAGCAATTACATCCCCTTTTACAAATTTCATAGCTCCATCCATTGCTCCATAGAGCTGACTCTCCTTGGATAGAGCTAGGCGGAGTTCTCTTGCTTTTGTGGCGTCGAGAATTCCTGAGCGCATATCAGCATCGATACTCATTTGTTTTCCAGGCATAGCATCGAGAGTAAATCTTGCAGCTACTTCAGCAACTCTTTCCGCCCCTTTTGTTACAACAATAAACTGCACAATGGTGATGATTAAAAAGATCACACCTCCAACAACAAAATTCCCACCGACAACAAAATTACCGAAAGCAAAAATCACTTCACCAGCATTAGCATGAAGAAGGATTTGTCTTGTAGCAGAGATCTCAATACCTAGTCTAAAGAGGGTTGTAATAAGAAGAATAGAGGGGAAGATGGAGAGCTGTACTGCTTTTGAAATATAGAGTGAGATCATTAAAAGGGTTGTTGCAGCTGTAAGATTTATTGAAATCAAGGCATCAATCACTTCAGTCGGCACTGGAATAATGATCATCATAATAATGATCACAACAAAGAAGGCTAGAACAATATCACTCGAGCTTGAAAGCATACGAAGAAAACTGCTTCCAGAGAGGTATTTAGTTGCTTTATTTAGAGCCGAAGACATAATTCAATAAATTGTGGGTTTACAAGTAGCAGTATAACCTTGATCTATATTTTCTGATATCACAAAAAAAATAATGGGTAAATGACAATTAACAGACTTTTTTTGAGGGCTCTTTCTTTTCTAGAGGTTATTAATGGAAGAGCCTTATTATAGAGGGGCTTTGGTCTTGCGAGTAAAAAGAAAGAGCAAATTAAAATAGTTGTCCCAATGGCAGAAAATATAAGAAATTTATTATAGAATCCTAAGTTTTCCTTAAAAGTAATTAACCTTGTGGTCTGTGTTTTATAAGGAAGAATAGGATGACATGGAATATGAAAGTAAGATGCCTACTGCAAACTGTAATAGCTGTTATAGAAAAGGAAAGATCTAAAATTTAAGAACTTTCTTATTCTGTGTGATTTATTTCTGTTCAATTAATCAGGATTAAAGATATCTAATTTTTCTTCTTCTTCTTTTTCTTTATCTAGCTTAGCTAGCCACTTGAGGATTTCAGCAATGGTTTCATAGGTCTCTTCAGGGACATATTCTCCAATCTCGCTCTTATAATATAGGGTTTGAGCAAGTTCGATATTTCTCATAATAGGGATATTATTGGCAACTGCAACTTTAATGATTTTTTCTGCCATAAAATCTAGGCCCATGGTAAGGATTTTTGGAGCCGGTTCTTCTTCTTCGGGTTTATAGTCAATGGCAATAGCTATGTGTGTTGGATTGGTAATAACAGCTTTAGCCTGTCTTGCCGCTCCTGGACCATCCTGGTAGGCCATTTCCTGAGCGATTTGTTTTCGCTTACTTTTTTGTTGAGGATCACCTTCAGAATCCTTATATTCCTGTTTTACTTCAAACTTTTCCATCTTCATCTCTTTTGCAAAGTTCTTTTTTTGGAAGACAAGATCGAAAATACCGATGACGATGAAGAAAATCCCAACTCTAAGAACAACTTTTATAAGAAATGAGCTGAAGACCATGGTTGAAGCAATTAGTGGCAATCCACAAGTAGAAATAATCTCGGGTAGAGAGCTCCTAACCACTGAATAGATCAGAATGAAGGCTCCTGTAATCTTAAAGATTGATTTGAGTAGTTCAATAAATGTTTTTAATTTGAAGAGGTTTTTTATATTTGTTACTGGATTCATACGTTTTATATCAGGTTTCATTGCTTGAACAGAAAAGAGGGGCCCTACAATAAGAAAGTTTACAAGTAAACCGATCAATGAAACAAAAACCATAATTGGAATAGAAGAGGAGAAGATAGTAAAAATGGCAGCTTGCAGAAACGACCCTGCACCTTGTGCAACGTGCGTACTATTAGGGATTTGATGGAACAATGTGATAAGATAAGTTGTAAGTTTATTATACAAATTTCCTGACATATAGAGTATGGAAGAGATAGAGACAATGAAAGTAAATGCTGAGGGAAAGTCCTGTGATTTAGCAACTTGCCCCTTTTTCCTCGCATCACGAAGTTTTTTTGGTGTTGCTTTTTCTGTCTTTTCTCCCATAGCTACCTAGGTAATAAGAAGTAGAATACAGTGTATAGATCAGTTATTTATTGTGAAAGAAGAGTATGACATCACCATCTTGAATAATGTATTCTCTACCTTCCATACGAGCTCTTCCAGCCTCTTTAGCGTTTTGTCTTGTTTTATATGTTATAAAGTCTGAATAAGAGATCACTTCTGCTCTAATAAATCCTTGCTCTATATCACTATGAATTTTTCCTGCAGCTTTTTTGGCAGATATTCCTTTAGGTATTGGCCATGCTCTTGTTTCCATTTCACCTGAAGTAAGAAAGGAGATTAGATTAAGTTTGGAGTAAGCAGCTTTGATAAGAAGATTCATACCTGTCTCTTTAATTCCTAGAGAATTTAGATAATCGGTAGCTTCTTTTTCATCAAGGCCTAGAAGTTCTTCTTCTAGTTTTGCAGAGATGGGAATGACGATGGAATCATCAGATTGTGCATGTTCCTTAAGCTCTTTTAGTTCATCTTGTGTTTCTGAGGCGATAATCTCTTCAGAGACATTAGCGGCATAGATGATCGGTTTTGTAGTCATAAAATTATAGCTAAAAAGCAGCTCTTTTTCTTCTGGTGTAAGGTTCAGTGTGCGAAGTGGGAAACCTAGATCCAGATGATTATATGCTTTTTCTAGAACCTCTAAGGCTGCAGATTTATCCTTCTGAGCTTTATTTTGTTTTTCTAATTTGAGTTTAATATTTTCTGCCATCTGAAGATCTGCTAAAGTGAGCTCTAGGTTAATGACTTGTATATCATCAAGAGGTGAGACTTTCCCAGAGACATGAATAACGTTGGGATCATCAAAGAGGCGTACAACCTGAATGATTAAATCTACCTCTCTAATATTTGCTAAGAATTTATTGCCTAAGCCTTCCCCCTTCGAAGCACCAGCAACAAGGCCTGCAATGTCAACAAAGGTAATCGTTGCAGGAATCTGTTTTTCGCTATTACTTAATTTTGAGAGAACTTCAAGTCTTGCATCTGGAACTTGTATAATACCTGTATTTGGTTCAATTGTGCAGAAGGGAAAGTTTGAAGAAGGAATAGATTGTCTAGATACAGCATTAAAAAGGGTGGATTTCCCAACATTAGGAAGGCCTACAAAGCCTACAGTAAGTGATGATGTCATATGATTCTCTTTATAAATTCAAGGGTTACATTTTTTTTTAGCTGAGTGTTAATTAACATGCCAGCAGAGTTGACTTCAATAGTCATAATTTTTTGATCTGGATTGTTACATTTAACAAGGTATTTTCCTGGTTTAATTAGGTCTGTATCCAACCTACTACTATATTTTGAGAGAGTAATGTAATAGTTGTATCCAAGAAGGAGATTTGCTTCTTTAAATCTACTTTGAAAAAGTAGAGAGCGAATAGCAGTCGAGGAGATGGTCTTCTCTTCATTTTTTAATTTGGTAATATAATGCACCTTAAATCCTAATTCCTCTGAAAGTAATATCATTTTTTTAGGTGTTCCTTCTAGGTTTTTTCCGAGAGCTTCTCCTTCACCAAAGACAAGATTTTTAAAAGGGATTTTGCTCCTAAGAAATGTAATGAAATCGATGTAAGATGTATTAGAGATCTTTTTTGTGAAGGGATGAAAAATAATTTTATCTACCGATTGGTTGTGTAATAAGGATTCCTTATTATTAAGATCAGAAGATAGCGTGGGTACATGTTTCATTTCAATGATCTCTCTTGGATTATTTGTAAAGCTGAGAATAACAACAGAACCTTTTTCGGTAGAAAGGGCTCTCATAGTATCGATAAGATGTAGGTGCCCTGAATGTACTCCATCGAAATTACCAATAGCTAGTGTGATTGGTTTAGGAAGCTGAGTGAGGTCGGGAAGATCTAGATAAAATGTCAATTAAACCTGCCTAAGATGGTAGGAAAGGTTAAAGTTGCTTGAACAAATAGTATCTATAGAAATACAATCATCAAGGGAGTAGGGGCCATTTTTTGTACGGACAAGTTTGTGCACATATCCTCCAATGGCAAGACTTTTACCTAGTTCATGTGCAATGGATCTTATATAGGTACCCTTAGAGCATTGAATTCGTAGCGTAAGATAAGGATAGTTGTAGTCTATAAGCTGAGTACTGACATTAACATTAGTGGTTACAGTTGGTGAGTCCAAACCTTTTCTAGCATATTCATAGAGCTTCTTACCCTTAACTTTTTTTGCGCTGAAGGGTGGTACAGTTTGAATAATATCTCCAGAAAAATTAATGAGGGATTTATTAATCTCTTCTTGTGAGGGGACTCTGTTTGAAATTGGATTTAGTAGACCATCTGCATCATAAGTATTTGATTCGTAGCCAAAGCATATGACAACTTCATATTCTTTAATAGAAACGCTAAATTGATCAGCTCTTCTTGTGTATGATGAGCCAAGAAGAAGAACCATAACACCAGTAGCAAGAGGATCTAGAGTACCTGTATGACCAATTTTTTTTATCTTAGTAATTGCCTTAAGAAGTTTGACAAGGAAAAAAGAGGTTTTTCCTTGTGGTTTGTCAATGATAAGAAACCCTTCAGAAGTTGCATTTGGGGTGTTTTGAGTCACAGTATTTATCCAAAGGTTATGTAGTCTCTCTTTCACTTTCTGAGATGTCTTTTAAGATCTTATCAATCTTTATATAGTTTTCACTAGTTGTATCAAGCTTAAAAAGTAGAGAAGGAAAATGTCGTAATCTTACTTTCCTTGAAGCATGAAAGGAGATTTTTTTTGAGAGATTTTGTAGTAATTCAATGGTTTCCTTTCGTTCTTCATCTGATTGAATCACACTTACATAAACCTTAGCATTTTGGAGATCGCGACTTGTATCAACAGCAGTAATAGTAAGAAGTTCAGTGAGATTTTGCTCTTTTATCTCAAATCTGATTGTTTCAGAAATCACTTCTTTTAGTAGTGAATTAACACGTTGCATTCTTCTAATGTGCATATTATAGCTCTTGTTCCTCGTAGACAATTTTATGTGTTCTAATTATATCACCTGGCTCTGCTGATTTGAAGTTTGAAAGTACCATTCCGCACTCAAAACCTTTTTCAACTTTTTTGACATCATCCTTTACGCGTTTTAAGGAGAGTATTTTCCCTTCCCAAATCATCTCCTCATTGCGGAAAATTCTGGCATACTGATCTTTTTCAAGAGTACCTTCGATCACCTTTCCACCAACAATTACTCCTAGTTGAGAGGATTTAAATGTTGCTAGAATTTCGCAGCTTCCTTGATGATCTTCTCTTGGTAAGGGATCAAGTAGTTTTTTCATGGTAAGTTTCACTTCATCCACTAGGTGATAGATGATTTCGTGCAATGCGATATTCACATCATCTTTACCGATAAGCAGCTCAGCAGAAGGCGAAATAGAGGTATGAAACCCGATGAGAAGTGCAGATGATGTCTTTGTAAGCTCGATATCATTTTCATTGATTTTACCTACACTTGTAGATATAAAGCGTACTTTGACCTTTTCAGTTTTAATTTTCTTTATAGAAGAGATGATAGCTTCAATTGAACTTGCTGTATCTGCTTTAATAATAATATTGAGAGTCTTTTGCGACATAGTTGTAAGTTGATCGGAGAGCATTTTTTCTGTATCATGTGCAGCATATGTTCTTTGTTTAAAGCGTATATCTCTAGAACGCCTGTCTTGAACAATCTTTCTAGCTTCTTTTTCTGATTTAACAACAATAAATTCTATTCCTGGCGTAATGACTCCAGACAGTCCAGTAATACGAACAGCTGATGAAGGAAGGGCTTCATTTAAAAAAGTCATATGTTCATTTTGCATTGTTTTAACCTTGCCGCTTTCTTCCCCAAGCACAATAGGGTCATTTATTCTAAGCGTACCGTTTTGGACAATAACTGTAGCAACTGTTCCAAGACCTTTTTCAGCATGTGACTCTAATACGGTACCCCTAGCTCTTGATTCTGATGATGCTTTTAGCTCAAGTATTTCAGACTGTAGAGCTAGCATTTCAACAAGATCTTCTAGACCATCTCCTGTTTTAGCAGAGCAATTCACTGTAATAATATCTCCGCCCCAAGCCTCTGGAAGTAAGGAATGATCTGCTAGCTGCCTGTATATATTGTCGGGATCATAATTAGGCTTATCTGACTTGTTAATAGCTACAATAAGAGGGACATTAGCTTCCCTTGCTTGTTCTATAGCTTCAATTGTCTGCGGCTTAATTCCCTCATCTCCTGCAATAACAAGCACTACGATGTCTGTGACAGCAGCACCTCTTTCACGTATTGCTGTAAATGCTTCGTGACCTGGTGTATCTAGAATTGTAATGGGACCACTTTTTGTGTCACATGTAAAGGCTCCGATATGTTGAGTTATAGAGCCGGCTTCTTTGTCAGCAAGATTACTCTTTCTTAGAGCATCGATAATAGAGGTTTTACCATGATCTACATGACCCATCACAGTAATAACTGGAGGTCTTGCTTTAAGTTGTTTCTCTTCAGACTTACTGATTTCTTCAGCTATGGAGTAATCTGTGATATTGAGTCTTTCAGATTCACTTTTATCGATGTTAATTTTGCAACTAAATTCATTGCCAATAAGTTCTATAATAGTTTCATCCTCAATAACATCATTAATAGTGATTGGCAAACCTTGAAGAAATAATTTCTGAATAATTTCTGATGATTTGATTTTCATTTCATTTGCTAGATCCTTGCAAAGGATAGGAGCTCTAATTGTGATTTCTTTAGGTCTAATATAGGTTGAAGGATCTACCTGTTTCTTTTTAACCCGTCTTCTTCCTCGAGATCTTTTCCATGTTCCATCATCTGTAGTTCTTAATCCATGCTTGTCTCTTCCATCAAAGACTTTTTTGAATGCCTGTCTTCTTGAGATCTCTTTTGGATTTTTACTATTTTTATCTTTTTGATTAGAACCAGTGGAGTTATCAGGAGAGGAGGGTGTTGACCTTTTGTGTTTTGGGTCACTAATAACTTCTTTGGTCTTTTCCTTCTTAGGTTCTGCTGCTGGTTGTTGTTCTTTGTCTTCTTTAATTACTTTTTTTTCTTTAGGAGCTACATTTTCTGCGTTCGTGACTGGTTTTTTTTCTTCAACCATAGGAGATTCATTCTTAGCTATTTTTGTAGATGGAATCTCTTTTTCTTCTTTGTTCTCTTGAGATTTAGACTCTAGTGAATCTGGAGTAATTGGCTTTAGTATTTTAGAGCGAACACGTTTCTTAGTGTCTTTTTCAGGCTCTAAGTTTTTATTTTTAGTCTCTGGCTGTTTTTTTTTGAGGACAGCTGCAAGTTGTGTATTTTTGATTTTTAATTTAAAGTTTTTTGCCAACGTCTGCCTTCTTATTGTTAATGAGAGCGGTTACTTTTGCCAGAATGGATTCTGCCATTTCCAGACTTATATTTGAATGTGAAGCAAGCTCTTGTGGGGTTTTTGGTAAGAGTTTGCGTGGTGTTGATAGACCTGCACCAATTAGATCATCCAGTATTAGTTGATTAACACCTTCTATTTTTGTAATTTCTTCATCAAGAGCAGGATTTTCTGAGTCAGCTATTTCTTTTCGTATGATTAGCTCTGTCTTATTATAAATTGTTTCCTTGACAACCTGAATTTCAATACCAACGAGATTCCCAATGAGTCTTGCGTTACTACCCCATTTACCAAGGATTGCTGGATAATCTTCATCTCTTACGACAATAGACACTTTAGATTCGTCATCATTTAATTCAATCTTTATTGGTTCAATAGGGTGAAGGGCATTTTGAAGCAATTCAAATGGATCGTCTGCATGAAAGAGAATGTCGATCTTTTCATTATTAAGTTCTTTAATTACATGCTGAATTCTACTTCCTCGCATACCAACCATAGAGCCGATAGGATCAACATTCGAATCATTCGAGAGCACCGCGATTTTTGTTCTTAGGCCTGGATCTCTAACAATTTTCTTGATCTCAATGACTCCTTCATTGATTTCTGGAACCTCTTGTTTGAATAATTCTGTTACAAACTCAGCGTGAGATCTAGAAAGTATGATCTCAGCTGAATTGGTCTCTGAATTTTGAACCTCACTAAGTACAGCTGTTACTCTATCACCAATGTGATATCTCTCGTTCCTTGGATAAAAGTCAAATGGCATTAATGCATGAACCTTACCAAGATCAATAATAAGAGTGCGACCTTTTGAGATTCGGGTAACTGTGCCAGTGATTAATTCTCCAATTCGATGCTTATACTGTTCATATACTATAGATTTTTCTGCAAAGCGTAGTCGCTGTGTAATTAGTTGACGAGCAACTTGTGCTGCGATTCTTCCATATTGTTTTGGGTCCACCTCTATATCAATCCAGTGACCTAGAGCACAATCAGGATCTATTTCTCTTGCATCATCTAAAGCAATCTCCTCAGCGGGATATTTGACTTCTTCTACAATCTCTTTTTCAGCAATCGATGAGATATTTCCTGTTTTAGGGTCAATACTGACAGAAATATTATTCATAAACTCGCTGCCCTTTCTTGCTGCAGTTACTAATGCTTCTTCAATTGCAGCAACTGTAACTTCCCGTTTTATTCCTCTTTCTTTCTCAAGAAAATCGAAAATCGCTAATAGATCTTTATTCATAGGTTTGGCCCTTGCTATTATGACTTTTGGTTGTTTCCGATGACAATGTCATCTCGATTAGTATTATTCTGTTCAATTAAAAAATCTTTGATTGATAGTGAGACTCTTTTTTGCTCACGGTCAATTTTAATAACCTTTGCTTTGATTGTGGCTCCAACAGCAACGATATCCTCAACCTTCCCAAATGAGGCGTCTGATAGTTCAGTGACGTGCACGAGCCCTTCAATACCATTTTCAAGTTCAACAAATGCTCCAAAGGCTGTAATTTTCTTAACAACACCGGATACAACAGATGAGATAGGGAGGGCTTTCTCTATATTGTCCCAAGGGTTTTCGGTGGTCTGTTTAACACCAAGTGTGATCTTTTTACTTTCGATATCTACAGATAGTATAACTGCATCAACCTTGTCTCCTTTTTGTAGGATCTCAGAGGGGTGTGATATTTTTTTTGTCCAACTTAGGTCTGAAATATGAATTAGTCCATCAACACCAGGCTCTATTTCAACAAAAGCTCCATAATTTGTAAGGCTTTTGATTTCGACATTTACATTTGTTCCTGTAGGGTATGATTTATTGACTTCATCCCAAGGGTTATTTTCTGTTTGCTTTATTCCGAGTGATATTTTCCCCTCTTCTTTTTGTACTGAAAGTACAATGGCTTCTACTTCGTCACCTTTTGCAACAACCTGACTTGGATCTGTGATATTTTTAACCCAAGACATTTCGGAAACATGAATAAGACCTTCAATACCCGGTTCGAGTTCAATAAATGCACCATATGCAACAAGGTTAACAATTTTTCCGCGAATGGTAGTTCCAGGTGGATATTTTTCTTCGATTGCAGCCCAAGGGTTTTTGTCTTTTTGCTTAAGACCTAAAGCAACTCTTCCTTTTGTGTTATCAATACTTAGGATCATTACTTCTAGAGAATCACCAATCGAGACCATTTCTGAAGGGTGCTTAATTCTTTTCCATGTCATATCAGTAATGTGTAGGAGACCATCAATACCATCAAGATCAAGGAAGACACCAAAGTCTGTGATGTTTTTTACAAGACCATTTTTCAGGTCACCTTCTTTTAGTGTTTCTAGGATTTCAGCTTTTTTGTGGTACCTTTCTTCTTCCAGAACTTCTCTTCTGGATACAACTATGTTTTTTCTTTCGATGTTGATTTTTAATATTTTGATTTTAAATTCTTGTTCTAGGAATTCATCAACATTTTTAATTCTTTTGTTGTCGATTTGTGATCCAGGAAGAAAGGCGTCCATTCCTCCAATGTCAACCATCAAGCCACCTTTAACTTTCCTTACGGCAGTTCCTGAGATAACAGAACCCTCTTTAAAGTTTTCAACAATATATTCCCATCTTCGTTGTTTTCTTGCTTTTTCTCTTGAGAGTAGGATCTGTCCATAAGAGTCTTCTGCTTTATCGAGGAGGACTTCGATCTCTTTACCAATTTCTACTTCTTCATCTAATGCAAATTCTTCTGTTGGGATAAGACCTTCTGATTTTAGACCAACATCAATTACAATAAAATCTTTAGTTGTTTCGACAATCGTACCTGTGAGGATTTCACCTGGTGTCATTGAATCAATGCTTCCAGCAGATGTTTTAGATTCTCTTTGGTCTAGCAGACTCTTAAATACCTCATATTCTTTATCATTGGGGAAGAGTTCACCAATTATTTGGCTTTCATTATCCACCCATGAGCTTGATGTTTGATTTGACATGTTAAAGGTTTCTCCTATTTATTTGATAATGCGAAGATTCTACAAATTTTAGATAATAAAAGCAACCGCTAAGAATCTGGTTTAAAAGTACGAGATTTGATACTTTTACTAGATTTAATGATTTTTATTCGTTAGTATTTTTTTGATGAAGAGTAGCTGTGCAATAAAAAACTTGTTAGTAATGAAATTTGGAGGAGCTGCTTTTTCAACTCTTGAAGATTTTAATAAGAGATCTTCTATTATTGCGGATAGGTTGAGGATTTATGATCAATTAGTTGTTGTAGTAAGTGCTATGTATGAGATGACAGATTCTCTTTTAAATCTCTCAACAATATTAAATGATTCACCTCCACAGAGGGAACAGGATATGTTGATATCTGTTGGTGAGAGAATCAGCATGTCTCTTCTTGCGATAGCCCTAGATAATCAAGGGATAGAGGCCCGAAGTTTTACCGGATCTCAGGCGGGTATTATTACTACGAATCATCATTTAGATGCAGAGATTGTTGAATTGGAGCCATTTCGCCTAGTGCCGCATTTAAAGAGAGGAAAGGTGGTGATTGTAGCTGGATTTCAAGGTGTAAGTAGGGAGGGTGAGGTGACAACACTTGGAAGGGGTGGCTCGGATACTACTGCTGTCGCTCTTGGTGCCTCTCTTAATGCACGTCATATTGAATTTTATAAGGATGTAGAGGGTGTTTTCTCTGAGGATCCAAAAGTCAATAGCGATGCTAAGCAGATTCCAAGAATGTCTTATGAAGAGGCCTCAGAAATTTTAGGGGCTTCTAAGAAGGAGATACTGCATTCGAGAGCCCTTCATTTAGCTCAAAAAAATTCTATACCCCTCAAGGTGTTTCCTTTTAACCATCCTGCGGATAATGTATGTACGATCATTGGTGAAAAAAAATTAGTAAGGTCAAAACCAATGTTTGAGCTAGTTTAACAACATAATTTTGTTTAGCATGTTTTATATAAGGAGAGATGATGAATAAGAAAATAACAATAGACCACATGATAGAGCCTTCAGTTATAGCTGGTGAGTGGAGGCTGCTTGAATCGCAAGTAAAGCATTTTATTGCACTTGGAGTTCGAAGATTTCACTTAGATGTAATGGATGGTATGTTTGTTCCAAATTTTACCATAGGTCCGGATATTGTAAAGGCTATACGCTCGATTGATAAGGATATTCTTCTTGATGTTCATTTGATGGTTTATGAACCTTTTAATCACATTAAAGAATTTGCAGAAGCTGGTGTCGATGAAATTACTTTCCATGTAGAGGCAACAGAGGATATTTCTGACACAATTAAGGAAATCCACTTGCGAAAATGCAATGTGGGACTAGCTTTTAAGCCTGATACAGACATTAGAGTTTATGAAAAATATTTTTTCGACAAAGAGCTACCCATTCACAAGGCTTTGATCATGACGGTAAATCCGGGCTTTTGTGGACAGGATTTTATGGAAAAGCAATTAGAAACGATCAAGGTTTTTGCAGATTGGAAATGTGAAACGCATATTCAAGTAGATGGTGGGATTAATGCGAACACAATTAAATTAGCAAAAGCTGCAGGTGCAGATTTATTTGTGCTTGGCAGTCATTTATATGCCGATCAATGCTTTGAGACCATAACAGAGCGCTATAATAATTTAAAGAAGAGTCTAGAAAAATGAAGAAAGTTTGCACTATTGGAGGGGGAACAGGGAACTTTGTTGTATTGAGTGGGCTAAAAGAGTATGACGTTGATCTTTCTGCTGTGGTTGCTATGGCAGATGATGGTGGGAGTACGGGAATACTAAGAGATGAGTTGGGAGTTTTACCTGCAGGTGATGTAAGACAATGTATTGTTGCCTTGAGTAATTCATCTCAATTGATGAGAAATCTTATGAATTACCGTTTTGATAGTGGTGGCTTAAGAGGCCATAGTTTTGGTAATCTTTTTTTATCAGCTCTGGAGAAGGTTACGGGAAGTTTTGAAAGGTCTATTGAGGAAGTTGGCAAGGTTTTGAACATTTCTGGAAAAATTTTTCCTGTGACAATGCAGCACGTACGCTTAATGATGATACTTCATGATGGAAAGTTGCTTCAGGGTGAGAAAGAGATTTATCTTTCCCATGAAATTGACCAGGGGTATAAAAAAATTTATCTTGAACCTTATCCAAAGGTAAATCCTCAAGTGATTGAATCTATAGAGGCCGCGGATGTTATTATTTTAGGTCCGGGAGGCCTATACTGCTCTCTCATTTCTAATTTGTTAGTGGATGGGGTGAAGGAGGCCTTCAGTAGATCAAAAGCAAAAAAGGTGTGTGTGATGAACCTTATGAATCAAAAGGGGCAAACTACAGACTTTACAGCAAAGAGTTATTTAGATGAATTGGTGAAATTTATAGGTAGAGATATTTTTGATTTTATTATAGTCAATGATCAGGAGCCTGGCGGTCCCCTTTTAAAAGCATACAAAGATGAGGGTTCTTTTGTGAGGAATGATCTTAAAGGGGATCCAAGAGTGATTTCTGCAGACCTCATGGGAGAAAGTGCACATTTAAGTAGTTCAGATTTAATGAATAGAAGTTTAATTAGGCATGACAAGAAAAGACTAGCTATAGAGTTAATGAAAATTATTAGAGGAACTGTTGATGCTATGCTTGTTTGACCTTGATGATACGTTAATTAATACAAAATATTATTTTGTGCCAAGAAAACTCTCTGTTGCTTTGGATAGGATGATCGATGCAGGTTTGGAGGTAGATGGTTATTTTAAGGCTTTGCAGTTATTAGAGAGGCTTAATATTTTAAGGACTAGCTCGAAGGGATTTATTCAAGAGTTTGTTGAGTTATATGATGGTACAAAGAATCATTACTTAGCAGGATGTAGAGCTTTATTTAGTCAACAAATTGATAAACTAGATATTGACCTCTTTGATGGGGTCAATGAATTGTTTGAAAAAATTAGTCTAAATCATATTTTAGCCATTGTCACAAAGGGTAAAAAAGAGTTACAATTGAAGAAAATTCAGCTTTCAGGATTGCTATCTTCTTTTTTGAATGATGTTGTTGTAGTGAGTGATCATAAATTGTATGCCTATGAAAATCTTGCTTTGAAGCATCAAATTCCTTTTTCACAGGTGATAGTAACTGGTGATAAGGAGGATGTTGATATATTACCGGCTAAAGAGATGGGTGGAATAGGTGTACTTATGAAGAAGGAAGATGAAGTATTTTCTGGAGGGCAGTTTATGGGAGATCACGTGATTTCTGATATAAGAGATGTTGCTTATATCATAGATATGAAAGAGCGATTAAAAATATGGGAAGAGTATGATTACAAGTAATCAAGTTGTGCCGGGGATGATTATCTCGTTGGATGAAGAGGTATTTAGAGTTGAATCCTGTGTAAGAGTTACTGTATCAAAAGGTGTGCCTTTTATCAAAACAAAACTTAGGCATATGGTCACTGATGATGAGGTTGAAAAGAATTTTCAGATTGATCAGGAGGTTTTGGAAGTTAAGCTTGAAGAAAAGAAGATAGAGTATTTATATGCAGAAGGACATAAGCATATATTTCTTGATGTTTTAACATTAGAGCAGGTGACTGTTGCTCAGGAAATTATTGGTGATAAAGTTACCTTTCTGAAAGAGGGTACAATGTTAAATGCTCTCTTTTACGGAAATGTGATTTATTCATCAGAGCTACCACAATTTTTAGAATTAATGGTGTCAAGAACAGAGGATATGGATCCTTCATTGGCCATGTCTGCATCAAATAGAATTGGAATACTTGAAACAGGAGCGCGTATTGAATTGCCAATGTTTATTGAGGCAGGTGATGTAATTAAGGTTGATACATCCAATCGTGAATATGTGCAAAGAATCTAAGAGGAGATTATATGGATTTAAAACTGATTAAGGACCTGATGAGTGCTCTTGAGAAGTCAAAATTACAAAAACTTAGTATAAGAGAGAAAAATGGTTTTCAAATTACTCTTGAAAAGGAAGGTGAAATAGAGAAGGAAAGAGCAGTTGGATACCAACCTCTAAAAGCAGAATATACAATTCCAAAATCTAAGGCTCCTACAATTCCGCAAGATAAGGCTGAAACACCGCGTGTTACAGACACAGTTGAAGGAACTCAAGTGAACTCACCTATGGTGGGAACTTTTTATCAGGCATCAAGCCCTGAAGCTTCTCCATTTGTTCAGAAAAACACCCAGGTAAAGAGGGGGGATGTTCTTTGTATAATTGAAGCAATGAAAGTGATGAATGAGGTTAAAAGTGAAGTGGATGGAACAGTTGTAGATATTTGTATAAAAGATGGTGATCCAGTAGAGTTTGGACAGACTTTATTTGTCATTAAGGAATAATTAAGTGATAAATTTAATATGAGAGAAAAATGAAAAAGATACTTATAGCTAATCGAGGAGAGATAGCTGTTAGGGTTATTAGAGCCTGTCAGGAATTAGGTTATCAAACAGTTGCCGTTTATTCTGAGGCAGACAAGGAAGCGCTACATGTTCTTTTAGCTGATGAGGCAGTATGTATAGGTCCCGCTCTTTCATCTGATTCTTATTTAAAATATTCATCTATACTAACTGCATGCGAGATCACACAGGCAGATGCAGTGCATCCTGGATATGGTTTTTTAAGTGAAAATGCGAAATTTGCAGAGTTATGTGAGAGTTGTGGTTTGATATTCATAGGACCATCCTCGAACCACATTAACCTACTAGGTGATAAGGCACAGGCAAAAAAAATTGCTAAGAAGGTGGGATGCCCGATTATTAAAGGTTCAGCAGGAATTGTTGCAGATGTAGAAGAAGGTATGCGTATTGCTGAAAATATAGGTTATCCAGTGTTTATTAAAGCTACTGCTGGGGGTGGAGGAAAAGGTATAAGAATAGCTTATAGTGCTGAAGAGTTTGAAGCATCTTTTAACCAGGCAGCTAATGAAGCTCTCAAAGCTTTTGGGAATGAGGGCTTGTATATAGAGAAGATGATTGTTAACCCTCGCCATATTGAGATACAGGTGGTAGGTGATGGTAGCAATTACATATACCTAGGTGAGAGAGACTGTACGACTCAGAGGAGACGACAAAAGCTAATTGAAGAGGCGCCGAGTCCATCTCTTGATCTTAAATTAAGAAAAAAAATGGGTGAAGCAGCGGTACGTCTTTTAAAGGAAGTAGGATATAAAACTGTAGGTACGGTAGAGTTTTTGTTAGATGAGAGTAGCGATTTCTATTTTATGGAGGTAAACACACGTGTCCAGGTAGAGCATACCATTACTGAGGAATTAACTCGAAAAGATATTGTGGCGATGCAAATAGCCATAGCTTTTGGTGATGAGTTGCAATATAAGCAGAGTGATATTGAATTTAACGGGCATGTTTTTGAGTTTAGGATTAATGCTGAAAATCCAAAGAAGGGATTTATGCCTTGTCCAGGAAGCCTTGAGTACTATATTCCTCCTGGAGGTATAGGAGTGAGAGTTGATTCTGCATGTTATACAGGATATAAGATACCTCCGTATTATGATTCAATGATAGCAAAGCTAATTGTTACAGGATCTGATCGTACAGATGCCTTGAGAAGAGCAAAGAGAGCATTATCGGAGTTTAAGATTGGTGGAATTCACACAACGATCGATTTTCATCTTAGGATGATTGAAGATCAGAAATTTATTGAGTCTGATTATAATATTGGATATGTAGACCAGTTGGTTGAGGAAAAAAAGCTGTTTCCGGAATCGGAATAATATTTTAAGATTCACAAATTGATTAAGTGTCTTGTTTAGTTAAAAGATGGTTGTTATCAGATATAAATTATCGATATTGCGTTTGGTCTATAGATTATAGTATAAATTTTTCTAGTGAAGTAGAAACAATTATTGCTAGCTAACAAGCAGGCGTAAATCAATTTGATATCATTATTATGTAGTTGTTGTTCTGCGAACCCTTCCAGAGACAACTTCAGAGAGTTGAGAGACCATAATAAAGGCATTTTCATCAATATCTAGAGTGAGCTCTTTTAGTAGAGATAGATCAAGTCGGTTAACGATTACATTGATAATTGTAATGTCCTCACTTGTATAACCACCTCGTCCATTACTTGTAGTTACACCGTAGCCAGCATTTGTGATCTCCTGAACAAGTAGATCCTGTTTTTTGGAAATGATTGTAACAGATTTTATTTCATCAAGACCCATAATTACAGTATCTATCATCTTAAAAGCTACTACGTAGGTAAGAAGGGATCTTATGGCATATTCCCAATTCCAAAAAAGAATTCCATATAGAGCAAAGACGAAAAAATTAAAAAGGAAGACCACCTGACCTATGGTGAAGCCCTTTTTCTTGTTGATGATGATCCCAAGAATTTCACTGCCATCAAGGCAGGCCCCGTGTCGAATAATCATTCCGGCGCCAATACCTAGTATAGCACCACCGATGACAATAATCTCAAAATAATCACCTGTATAGGTGGGTGTCTCTTCCAATGCCCAAAGGAATAAGGAGAATAGAATCACTGCAAATAGCATGTGATACATGAAGTTACGTCTAATGAATTTATAGGCAAGGAAAATAAAGGGGAGGTTTAGGATAAAGAAGTAGAGACCAATAAAGTTTTTGCTTGTTTTCATTCCGATTATCATAGCAATTCCTATGATGCCACCGTCAATGATATGATTTGGAGCAAGAAAGTTGTGTATAGCAATAGCGGCAAGAAAAGCACCTATGGCAATCCATATATATCCAATACATAGGTGAAGGGGTCTTGTAATTGAAAGATTTTTCCCAGCCAATTTGTTCCTTATTTAATAAGAAACGGACCGGACGAGACTCGAACTCGCGACCTCCTGCGTGACAGGCAGGCATTCTAACCAGCTGAACTACCGGTCCGTACTTAAGTGCTTTTTGGGCGCTACAGGATTCGAACCTGTGACCCCCTGCTTGTAAGGCAGGTGCTCTAACCAGCTGAGCTAAGCGCCCTAATATGACAAATAGTCTAATAAAGATGGACGTTTTTCACAAGATAAACTTTACAAATAATGGATTTATTTTATGATAACCTCATGGCTTTATTTAGAGTGCTTTTTATCTTTGGTTTAACTCTGCTTACAGTAGGTTGCAGCCCAAATACATTTTATGAGTATGAAATGGAGGGGCAGTCCATAGTTAAGGATTTGGTTTTGGATTTACAGGGTGTTAGGAATGCTCAGGATCTAGAGAAGATTAGGGGCAGTATAGAGAAGAAGATGGAGCTGCTTGTTGATATCATGATAGAGGTGAGCTCAAAAGAAAAGAGTTTGATTGCAACTTCAGGAAATAAGACAAATGATTATTTTGCTAGTGATATTTTAAAGTATGAGCTGGTGCGATTAATGAATATAAATGGGTGCAGGGAGATTATTGAAAATGCTCAAAGGGAACCTCTTTATCGGTTGGCAAAATATTGTGATAGCAAGAAATTATCGAAGTGATTTTTGTTTTTCTTTATATGATTTTGTGAGTTTAGATATGGTCCAAATTGAAAGAGAGCTAATAAAGAATCCAGGGATAAGTGTAGGGGTGCTAGTGGAGGTTAATTTATTAATCCAAGGCCAAATTCCTGCAATAATTGCTCCTGAAAGGATACCTGCATAGGCGCCAAAGCGGTTAGTGTTCTTGGTATAGAGGCTGAAGATGATGATAGGGCCAAAAGAAGCACCAAGCCCAAACCAGGCATAGGAAACC
The DNA here is from genome assembly GCA_902609415.1 of uncultured Chlamydiae bacterium. Lineage (GTDB taxonomy): Bacteria > Chlamydiota > Chlamydiia > Chlamydiales > CACLRR01 > CACLRR01. The sequence goes on along the minus strand of CACLRR010000004.1, from coordinate 55,102 downwards.
ATATTAAAGATTGATTCAGTTGAAAATATAGAGATAATGTATGCAATAAATGCAACAATACAAATATTAACTCGCGAGATAAATATCAATTTTTTTGAAGAAGCCTTTTTATTCCAGATACGTTTATAGAAGTCTTCAGTGAGGTTTGAGGCTAGGACAAGAACTTGGGAGTCCATACAGGTAATTGTAGCTCCAAGAATAGCGCAAAGTATAAATCCTGCAAAAAATGGTGAGAAATTTTGTAAAACGATACTTATGAATACATGTTGTGGGTCTAATTGAGACTGTTGGAAGTATGAGATTGCAATGACACCGATTAATGTTGCCCCACAAAGAGCTAAAATTTGCCACGAGACACCTATCCATTTAGCCTTTGGCATATCTGTAACATTTTTTATACCCATGAATTTAGTGAGGATAATGGGTTGACCAAAATAACCAAGGCCCCATCCGCAGGTAAGGAGGATGATGGAGATAATTGTTGAAAAACTAGAATCTGGAAAGAAGGGTTTAAGGTGGTTCATTGATGAAATTTTTTCTAATATTGAAGGTAGACTTGGCATGTCTGAGAGCAGAAAGAGTGGAACAAATAGAATGACTAGGAGTAAAAAAATCCCTTGGAAGAAATCGGTCCAGGCAAGGGTAACATACCCACCGACAAAGAGGTAGGGGATGATGATAAGTATACCAATAGTTGTGCCTAAAATTAGAGAGATTCCAAAAATAGAGTTAAGTAGTATGCCTAGGCCAACGAGCCCACTTGAGATGTAAATAGTATAATAGATAAGTGAGATGATTGCAGTGAAAACTCTAATAAACCCGGTAGTATCTTTGAATTTACTTTCAAGATAGGAAGAAAGGGTGAGACTATTATATTTCTCTGTTTCCTTTCTAAGTCTTGGAGCGATAAGGCTCCAGTTGATAAACATAAAGAGTGTAAGTCCGATGGCTGCCCACGCCTGAAAGAGTCCTAAGCTAAAGATGACAGCTGGGTAGGCAATAAAAATCCAACTACTCATGTCACTTGCGTGTGCTGCAAGTGCAGTGAGCCAGAAATTCATTTTTCTTCCGCCGAGGAGAAAGTCACTAGATGTCTGTTGCTTGCGTTTAGAAACAATAGCAATAATAATAAGTATAAGTATATAGAGGGCTACAGCAAAAAGTTTAGGCACGTAATATATATAGTAGAGTTTGGAGGTATTATAAGCGAAGAGTCTGTTAACCGAAAGGCTAATTTTTTAGTGCTTTGTCAGATCCGTAAAGCATGCTAGCTCGAGCTAAATTATTACGTACATTTGAATAATTAGATTCAAGCTGAGTGATTATTTTTTTCATATTATTTCTATCTGAAGTTTGTCCGATCGGACATTGGCAGGTGAACCTAAGAAACTCATTTTCCTCTGCGAAGGAGATGATTTCTTTTTCATGAATGTAGATCATGGGACGAATAATGGTAGTATTATACTTTTTCATCTTGATCTTTGGTAGCATTGACGCAAACTCACCTTTGTGAAGTAAGTTCATTAAAAGTGTTTCATTACTGTCATCCTTATGATGACCAAATGCAATGGTGTCGATACCCTGTTCTTTTGCTGCATTAAAGAGTAGTGTCCGACGAACTCTTGAGCAGGAATAGCAGTTTGAAGGGAGAGTGTTGTCTTTTTGCTTAAGTATTGAGAGTTCAATTTTTAGTTTGTCACAGTGCGCTTTTAGAAATTTTTCTGTGATTGAGGGGCCGCAGGAGTATTGACCTGAGACATAGAAGGCATGGATTTTAAAAGGGGGAAAGCCCCTTCCTGAGATTTGGTATAGTAGGTGTAGTAGTGTCAGAGAGTCTTTGCCTCCACTAAGAGCTAGGCCAATGGTTTGATTAGTAGTAATAAGGGAGAAATCATAGCAGGCTTTGCGAATTGTGCTCTCTAATTTTTTATTGAGCTTTGATTTTTCTAATTGAACCATGACAAAAGCCTTTTTGTGTGGTAGTATAGGCTAATAGGATATGAAAATCAAGTGAGTGTAAAATGGGTGGTAATAATAGGAACGCTCCCTGTTCTTGTGGATCAGGAAAAAAATATAAGAAGTGTTGCGCATTGAAATCTAAGCTAGAAAGGATGAATGCGACAGTGTTAAAAACCTCTTCAGAAAAGGGGGAGTCAGTTTTCCAGAATCAGTTTAGTCAAATTGGAAGGAGTTATACTAGTGTAGTTACGGAAAGAAATGAGAAAGTTAAAGCAGATATAGGACTTAAAGGAGCTCAAGAGTCTGAAGAAGTTCAAGACTCTAAAGAAGCTCAAGACTTTGAGAAATGAATTTAGGAAAATAGAAGCCATTGAAGAAAGTTGATTCTTTACTTGAGATAAAAGATATTCTTTTGCTAAATTATATGCACATTGCCGACATAGCTCAGCTGGTAGAGCAACTGATTTGTAATCAGTAGGTCGGGGGTTCGATCCCCTCTGTCGGCATGTTCCCATGATTTTTTGGGTAGGTGGTCGAGTGGTTAAAGGCGGCAGACTGTAAATCTGCTCACGTAAGTGTACGCTGGTTCGAATCCAGCCCTGCCCAATTTTGAATATTACTGTATGATTATTACCTGAATTTGAATGAGCTCCAGTGTTTTTTTATTCTTAATTTTATTGATCTAAGAAAGTTTTTTATTACTATCATCCAGCTAAAAACGATGTTATTTTCATCTTCACTGACACCTTGAGAAATCTTTTCGAAACATGTGCCACATGAACCACTAGACAATTTGCCTTTAATTAAGCAGTATGGATGGAAAGCTGGAGCAACGGGCTCATTATACTGAGCTGATGTACATTTTATCATAGATATACACTGAGCGCTAGGATCAAAACTTCCTGTACTGAGGCCTGTAGTTGATCCTATGAAGGTTAGCAACTCAAATTTACCTTTCCCATATGCTGAGAACCATGTCTGGTCAAAATTACAATCTATAAATGAGGGCTGTAGTATATCGGCGTCTATTGCAGTAATAGTTGCATTATCAAATTTGCAATTTTCGAAATAAGCATTACTTGCTGCAACGGGGGCTGTGAAATTCTCCCATATTATATAGCTGTGTGAAAAATCTACGTCTGATACGGGGAGTCCCATGGTATCTTTTCCAGTTTTAGAAGGGACTGGATGTATACCAAACCCATTAGCTGTTATTACTTTGTAGGTATAGTTATCTGTGGCAACAACTATTGAGGGACAAGGAGCTTCTATCCATCCAGCTTCCATAAGGAAGGTAACCATTTTTGTGTATTTGGTTTTATTGAATATAAGTCCATTTGTGAGATTTAGTCTCTGTAGCCCATTAATATCGGCCTTTAGAAATGTACACTCATTAAAGATAGTAGAATCTATCTTGGTATCTGAATCAAAGGTGCTCTCTTTAAGATTAGCCTTTGTAAAATCAGCTTTTGTTAGGACTGCTCCAGTAAGAATTGTACTTGAAAGATTTGTTCCAGTAAGAATTGTCCCATTAAGAGTAGCATTAGTAAGATTTGACCCACTGAGATTAGCATTATTAAGAGTTGCCTTAGTAAAATCTGCGCCAGTAAGGTCAGTTTGTTCAGTAAACTTACTATCTGTTAGGTCTATATTATTAAGCTTTGCATCAGCTAATTTTGCTGCAAAAAATGTTGCTTTTTGCAGTTTACATTTTCTTAAATCAGCCCCCTTCATACTACAGGAAGTGAATGTTGAACCTGAAAAATCAATCATATTTTTGCTGTCTGATATATTTAGTGTTGAAAAATCTACTTCATTAAACATACAATTTTGTACAGAAAAGTTATAAAATTTTAGATTTTGAATATTAGTAAATTGAGAGTTGTCTAGTATAGTAGACTCCCAAGGAGTACTTCCTCCCTTTTGTTGTTTTCCTGTAGAAAAAGTAACGGATTTAAAGTCGATGTTATTAAAGAGGGTAGTTCCTTTAAATTCACAACTTTCAAACCTTACATTATCCATTCTTACGTCAGTAAAACTAGCATTATTAAACACTACCTCCTTAAATGCTAAACCACTAAAATCTATACCGTCTGCAAATGTACAATCATCACTACATGTCCCAGTAAAGCATTTATTTGGTCCACCTGAAGTGTCATTATTAAAGTCGTTGATGTCTTCACATACTGGAGTTTTAATATTATTTTTTTTTCATAATTTTATATTTATCCTTATTTATTTATATATTAATAAATTTGCCATTATAAGGATTATTATGTGTAGTGATATAGGCAGATCATGTCTTACTAATAGAAGTAAGCAATAATTGTTTACAGTGGAACGGTAAGAGAAAGGGAGAAGATAGAAGCCCTCCATTTTAAAGTGCAGTTTTCAGGATCACAAAATCCATCAGGGTTATCTGAGGGATTAAAGCCTCTTTCACCAATGAAATCATTTATATAGGTACAATCCATGGATAGGAAGCATGCTCCTAGCTTGGTTTTTAACTGAAGTGAGATTTGGGGTAATATGAGGTAGTTGCCATAGTTACTAATTGTTTCAGAGCACCTTTTCTCCTTGCTTGAGAGAATAACCCTTGTAGCTAGCGCTCCAGGCTTAATAGCAAGATTAGAAAGATTATTTAGTTCTCTAGCAAATGAAAAAGTAAATCCGACTAATGGATTTTTCTCAAAGAAGATGTCTTTGATATCTGTAGTAAGATAACCATTATCTAATGGAAATATATAGAAAATCTCTGTACCTAGCTTCATTTTCTCGTTAATACTATAGTTGTAACTCGAATTTATAGTAGGTGATAATTGGGGAGAGGATGCTTGCAATTCAATATTTGAAACGCCGTGAAAAAGATTTACCTTACTGTGATTAAAAAGGTAGCCAATAGATGTGGCAAAAGAGAATTGATGGGGTGTAGTCTTTTTATCGGCAGTCAGTGCTTTCTTCATACCTCTTAATTGAGTTGGGCTACTTTCATTTGATAGGATCTGAAGGGGCGTAGCTGCTGCAATTATATAAAAGACGAGGTTTTTCCAAGACATTTCTTATTCCAAGATTAGAAGGATTTTTCAATGTTAAATATAGTGCCTGATAAAATGAACTTGAGGGTGTTCTCTAATGAGTCAGTGCCAGCCCCCCATGTGTTTATAGCATCATCAAATTTTTTCTTATCAAAATCATTTGCATAGAACACTTTCATCGTAAGCCTAGTTCTATCATTGATCTTAGTTCCAAGACCCCATTCTAAATACATACAGGAAAGGTAATCCCCACTATTTGATATTGTTTTTCCTCCTGCCGTAAAATCGCCATTTTTAACTTCTGCCTTTGTTATCATTCCTCCAGCGCCTATATCTATACTATGTGTAGTGTTGCCTATTTTTTTTTCTAGGAATATAAAGGGGGTTACCATTGGATTAGCAGTATGAGCTATAGGGTCCTCTGTTCCAGCAAGTTCATCATTGATGATTTTTCCGTCGTGAAGGGGCAACATGAGACCTACTGATACTCCAAGATTCATCTTCTCGGAATTGTAGAATCTATATTTTGTATTGATTTCTACCATAGCCTGTGGTGCTGCACCAAGCACTGTAAGATCCTCATTACTGTTAAAGATGTCTTTGACCGCTAGATGAGAAATATTATAGAGAACGCCAAAACCTGCTGATACTGAAATGTTTGATGTTTGCGGTATACTAGTAGTGGGTAATTGTTCATCATTTGTTTTACTAATCATTTTATTCAATTCTGTATCTGCAATTGCAGATGAAAAGATTGAGACGATTGTACAAACTGATGTTGCTAAGATACAAATTGCTCTTTTCATGATTTTTTCCTGCTTTTTTGTGTGAATCCTAGTTGATTTTTCATTAGAGTACAAGAAAAAACTTTACAGATATAGTGCTTAGATTTTCCTTGTAGATAGCATTAATGTACTAAATTACTAATGAGTAGTTAGGACAACTGTAGTGGAGGGGAAGTTTTTTCAAAAAAAAACACCTATATTCTTTTGTCAGAAGACTTTTTCAAAGCTAAATAGTGTACCTATTACAGTATATTCATGGGTATTATTTAATGAAGTTGAGTCGGCTGTCCAGATCTCTAAGGCATTATCAAATGTCCTCTCTTCAAAATCATGGCCGTGGAAGATTTTCATTGTAAGCTTAGTCTTATCATTGATCCTACCTCCAAGACCAAATTCTATATAGGGGGATGCGAGAAAATCTCCAATATTTGAGATTACAGCACCTTTAATTGAGTAATCTGCATTTTTTACTTCCTCCTGAGCTATCATGGCTCCAAATCCAAAATCGAGAGTAATTGTATTAGTTAATTTTTTTTCCAGGAATAAGGAGGTAGTTTGTATAGGGGATATTCTATAAGAGATAGACTCTTCTGTTGGAATGGCCTCGTCTTTTATCACTTTTGCTTCGTTTAGGGGTGTGATTAGACTAAATGATATTCCATAATTCATTTTCTCAGAGGTATAAAACCTATATTTTGTATTAAGTTCTATTATAGCTTGTGGTGATGCACCATATGTTTCAACATCTTCAATACCAAGAAAGATATCATTAGTTTTTAGGGGAGAAATATTAAATAGGATGCCAAGCCCTCCTGCAAATGAAAAAATTGATCTTTCTTCTAGTATACGAAGAGAAGGTGTTTCTTTAGTTACTTGACTTTCATCTTGTTTAACTTCTGTTGTTGCAATTGCGGAAGAAAAGATTGACGTCATTGAAAAAATAGGTCCAATGAATAACCAAAAAAAGGATTTTTTCATAGTATTTACCCCGGTTTTGGTGTACACTTTAATCACTATTTATTTAGACTACAAGTAATAAATTGAGAGGCATAGATGAGTGGTATTTCGCTGCGTGGGTGTATAATGTATGCAATTGCAGCAACTTTTCTTTGTTATGAAATGGCCCTACAGGTCTCAACAAGTGTGATGACACACAGCTTAATGTACGATTTTCATATTAATGCTGCAACATTAGGTCTTGTAAGTTCATTTTATTTCTACAGTTATGCTTTCATGCAGATACCTGTAGGACTACTCTTTGATCATTTTGGCGTAAGGACGCTTATTTCTATAGCAGTATTATTTTGCTTCCTTGGTGCAATCCTCTTTGCTACAACTGATTTAGTATGGATGATTGCGCTATCAAGATTTTTGATGGGTTTGGGGTCAGCGTTTGCTTTTGTTGGTGTTTTAGTTGTCGCGGCTAGGTGGTTTAATCCGATGCATTTTGCACTTTTAGTTGGTGTAGCTCAACTTCTTGCTGCGTTTGGTGCTATATTTGGAGAGCTTCCATTAGCGCATGCGGTCAATACTTATGGATGGAGACATACTCTCTATGTTTTTGCCTTTATCGGAATTTTTCTTTCTATTATAGCAGTTTTTTTTCTGACCAATAAATTTCCTAGGCAGAACAAAGGGGAGTGTATGATTCCTAAGGAAAGATCGCTTAAAAAACATTTATCCCAGGTGATTCATAAGAAGAGTAGTTGGATGATAGCTTTATATGCTTTTTCTGGTTGGGGGCCAATGGCAGTTTTTGCAAGTCTTTGGGGGGTTCCTTTTTTGGTTAAAGGATATTCGATTACGAATGTGCAAGCTGCCATCTACATCATGTTTATGTGGCTAGGTATGGGACTTGGTGCACCTTTTTTTGGGTGGCTTTCTGATTACATTAATAGAAAGAGAGTGATATTGGTTATATCCTCTGCTGTTGGTTTTCTCGTTTCTCTTATAGTGATTTATAGTTCTACACTTTCCTCAATAGTACTTTATGTCCTACTCTTTTCTATGGGATTAGCTTCAGCTGCACATATTCTTACGTTTGCTCTTGTGAAAGAAGAGTTGCCCGATTCTTGTGTTGCGACTGGTATTGGGTTTAATAATATGGCTGTTGTGATTACTGGAGCTCTTTTGCAGCCTATTATAGGGTGGATATTAGTGAAGGGTTGGGATGGGGTGATGATCAATAATGTTCCAAGTTATGCTCTTAGTGATTATCGCTTATCTCTATTTATTGTACCGCTGTGTTATTTAATAGGATTTGTAGATGCATTATTTTTCCTTCCTAAGGAAAAATTAGTGGTGGAATGTTGAGGAATTTTTCTTTTTTGATGGATTTTTGAGTTTTATATTTTCTAGGTTTTCGATTACAGTTTCCATGTGTTGAAGAAGTAGATTTGCCATATCTAGGCTGAAAGCTTCCCTTACTACAATTCTACAGATTGACATTGAGGTAAGGTTTTCTGGAAGGGTATAGGCGGGCACTTGCCATCCAAAATGGCGCAGCTGTTCTGAGAGTGCAAAAACATCAAAGGATTTACCCTTTTTTACACACCAACTAACAATGGGTAGATCTGTTCCACCGTGAAGGATCGTAAAAGGTCCTAATTTTTCAATTTCTTTGGCTAAATATATAGCTACTTGTGATGATGCATCATGAATACGCGTATAGCCTTTGATACCAAGTCTTAGGAAATTATAGTATTGAGCAATCACATGAGATCCGCCCCTGGAAAAATTAAGAGCAAAGGTGGGCATTTGACCACCGAGATAGTTGACATTGAATACGAGATCTGCGGGTAGGTCATTCTTTGTTTTCCATAATACCCAACCTACACCAGGGTAGACTAAACCATATTTGTGACCTGATGCATTTATGGATGATACCCACTTTAATCGAAAATCCCACTTTAGTTTCTTTTGAATAAAGGGGGCAACAAAGCCTCCAGATGCAGCATCAACATGAAGGGGTATATTCCAACCTGTTTTCTTATTAAGCTTATCTAGTTCTGTATGGATTTCCTCAATTTTCTCATATTCTCCAGTGAAGGTGCTTCCTAGGATACCGATGATACCGATAGTATTTTCATCGCACAGCTTCATTGCTTTTTTTGGACAAAGAGAATATCTTCCTTTCTCAAGTGGAAGAAGCTTCATTTCCACATCCCAATATCGACAAAATTTTTCCCAGCAGATCTGTACATTAATACCCATGACAAGGTTTGGTTTACTGTAGCCCTTTTTCTCTTTTTTTCTTCGAGCCCTCCATCTCCATTTCATAGCCATCCCTGCAAGCATTGCAGCTTCTGAAGATCCAGTAGTGGAGCATCCTATTGTTTGATCACTTTTTGGTGCATTCCATAATTTTGCAAGCATCAAGAGGCACCTTTGCTCAATTTCTGCTGTCTGAGGGTACTCATCCTTGTCGATAATATTTTTATCTAGAGTCTCTTGAATCAATTTAATAGCTTCAGGTTCCATCCATGTAGTGACAAAAGTAGCTAGGTTTAGACGGGACATTCCGTCTAACATTAACTCATCCTTGATAAGATTGTATGCTGAGGAGGGGAGCATTTCATTTTCTGAGAGTTCATATTTAGGTATGGGTTCTTCAAGACTTCGTCTTGAATATATTGGTTCAATGGATTCTGATTGTGCTCTCTTTTTGGTCATATTTTCCATCAAAAGGATAACAAATTAAAATTCAATAGATTTATTTCTTGTGAATTCATATAGCGAGGTTAAGATGATAGCTCTATTTTTTATATTCTTACTGGCCTTACTAGCACTTACGCTACGGGGAGAAATTTTCCCATTTATTTTTGTATTTTCTGCATTAGTAGTTCAGGTATTTCTTTTAATAACCAAGGCTTTGTATTGAGTATTAACAGCTTAAGGACTCTTTTTTATTTATGCATGAGTTATATTATTTTGCTTATTCTTTATTTTGCTCTATATGTTGAATGGGTTGTAATGGAAACTCCTTGTTATCTCTGTTATTTACAACGTACAGGTCTCATTGGCATGGTGCTCTGTTTCTTAATCATTTGCAGGTGTGGATTTAGGGCAAGATATTATATTTTATGTTTGTTGTTTGGTTTAAGTGGATTTGTTGCAGCTATGCGGTTGCTATTAATTAATCTTGGACCAGAAAGTGCACCATATTTTGTTCAGCTTTTTGGTCTTGGAATTCAGATTTGGTCGCTTGTAAGTTATATAGGATTGCTTATTTTATTATTATGTGGACTTTTTATGGTAAAAGTAGAAGAGAGGGGTGCCCCTAGAGTTTGGAAGATGGGGACAACTCTTGCGACTTATCTTCTTTATATTGTGATTATTATGAATCTTTATTCATTGGTATGATATCTATATGAACATCTATGGAACTTTTCAGGGCTGTTACATTCCGTGGATTTTTTGCAGAGATTGGTTCAATGGCTACAAACTTACTATCCTTAGGGTGATAGAGTTGGAGGCTATTTTGGTTTGTGGGAGAGGAATACTCAATAGATAGATGGTATTCTTTAGTTTCTAGTAAGGCTTTTCCATGACGTTCATCTGGGGGAATGAAGCCGTAGTCACTTGGATTTTTTAGATCAAAGTGCACCTGTTTAGTGATGGGATTATGCCATTGATTAGGGATACTTTTCCATTCACCTAAGTCGTTGTATTCTCCTTGTGAATCGATAGTTACAATTGCATTGTTGTCATCAATAGCATAGTAGTAGTGTAGTCCACAGACAGAAGGGGAGCCTTCACTTTCTACTGAGAATTTGATGTGCAACCCATTACTATCTAATTGAGCTTTAAAATGCATTTCGAAATCAAAACCTTCTAGGGCGGCAAGAGTGATTCCTCTATAGGTATCGATACCTGAAATCATTGCATCCACTGAGCTGTCAGAGGATGTAATATTCCAAGGCACATAGCGTCCAATGCCATGTGAAAAAGGCTCCTCTCCAGCTTTATAGCCTATCTTTTTAAGGTGTGGAAAAATAGTCGTATCAACAATTGTTGGAAATTCTCTTGCTTTTCTATGATAAAAGTGGGGGCCAATGATTGGACCTAACCCTGAGAGGCGCTCATCAAATAGATCTTGTGTAGATTGAGCAATCACTTCGATGCCATCTTTTTTATAGCTAATTAGGTTCATTCCTTGGGTAGGAATAAAGGTAGCTTCTAAAAGCTTTCCATCTTTAGATCGGTGTTTTAGAGAGGTTGTTTTCATAGAAGATGATAATAACAAATAATTTATTTAAATAAAAGGGCCTGTTTTAAAGTAATGTAAGTATTTGGCAAGTCTTCCAATAAAAGCACCACTACATATGCCTGATACTGTAAGCATTGAAAATATAAAAAGCGTATTATTTATTACTTCTGGATTGAGGGCAAGGGTGTAGTTGAAGTAATATTTTGTGACAAAAATGATAAGAATAATAATGAGTACTGTCCAGCTGCCACCTGAGTGTACAAGCTTCTTTTTTTTATCTACTTTGATTTTAGCTCTACTTATTTGTAACCACCCAAGGACACCTCCAATGATAAGACCTAAAAACCAATTAATGACATTGGTTAGATTAAGATTTGGAAGAGTCACAAGAGTTTCTATTGATAGAACTAGGAAAATAATAGGCATATAGAAGAGCACTTTTAAGGGGGTGACTTGAGGTTTGCTAGCGCTTATGCCTTTAATTATAAGGTAAATAAATAGAATGTACACCCATAAGGGTGTATGGATGAGTGCTTCAGTAATTGAGTCCATGATTTGATCTATAGCAGGTATATTTTTTATAGTACAGCTGTTCGATCAGCATAGCTTTCTGTTAAATTCATATTATTATTATGTCTAATAAAGTGTATAAATTGAGAAATAGAAAACTGTTTTTTTCCATATAAGCGATCATTGATCAGGATCATTTTTTCACCATCAGCCAGAGTGCCTTCTGCATACAGTGGCCGGTAAGACTATAGGAAATATGGAGCAGTGTAGATCCTGAAAGCGCGAGTATTTTGTAAGAAAATGGATAAAAGTGCGGATTAGGGAACGCAGGTGTAGTAGATGGATTTTACTTTTCTAGTGAGACATATTCTAGATTTGGATTCTTTGTATGGTAGGATAGAAATAGGGTAGATAGGTGGGAGATGAGTAGAGATATTGGGGTGATGATAAGGAAGATGAGAATATCTGAGATAGTTAGGGTTAGTATGGCAATAACTATGCTTGCAATAGGAATTTGAAGATAGAAGGCAAAGAGACTAGGATTAAATCCTGCAGAAAAGTGAGTTTTATCTATAGTTTTGGAATGATATTGTATTGAATTGGGAATACAAAGGATAAAAAGGTATGAAAGAATAAGTTTTAGGATCGGGTTTGCAACTATAACAGAAATGGCAGAAGAGAGAAGGGCTATGGCAACAAGGATGTGGGGTAGAGATGTTTTTGAGATTAATGGAAGGAGAAGTCTTTCAAGGAAAAGGTAAGAGAGGAGGGCAGTGCAGCTAAAGGAGAAGAGAATATAGATGATAGTGTTTGTAGAATACAGAGAGTGAAGATGATAGGGAATATAGAAAAGGAAGGAGAAGAGTGCAGTGAATAGTGAAAGGGATGCTAGTTGAAGCAGTATAGGGTATTTACTTGTAAAGATTTGGTTGATAGGAAAGAGGAGTGAGTTTTTGGTAGATTTTTTATGTGCAACAAAGATGAGTAGGTAGAGAAGCTGAATAATCCACAGGAAGGTAAGGGGGAGGGCTATATTGTATAAATTAAGTGAGAGGGTTCCAAAGATGAAGCTTAGTAAAAAGGCAAATAGGGGAAGGATGAAGTAGTGGCTTTTACTTTTGGAGCCATCTTGAGATGAGAGTGCAAGAACCTTTCCATACCCTAGGCCAATTAGAATGACTCCTATAAGGAATAGAGCAAAGGAATTTTTTTCATAGCTAATAATAGAAAGTGAGTAGCCAACAATCGATAGAAGGAGAGTTGTTATAAGGGTTGTATTCACTGAATGTATAAAGGGAGATGCACAGAGAGAAATAAGTTGGCAGCAGGCCAGGACGAGTAGAGCAATAGAGAAGAGGTGGGTGATATTATGTTGGATAAAGGTGGGAAGGATAGAACAAAAGAGGAGAAAGAAAAAGGTGAGTTCTATAACATAGATGGACTTTGAAAATAATTTTAAAGATTTAGAGACATCCATAAGCAGAAGAGTAGCATGACATTTAATGAAAATCAACAAATCTCTTTACATATTGAGGATCTTACATCAAAGGGGGAAGGTGTAGCAACTTACGATGGCCTCAAGGTCTTTGTTGATGGAGGATTGATTGGTGAAGAGATAGTAGTAAGGATTACTAGAAAGAGAAACAATTATGCTGTAGGAAGGCTTGAGAAGGTGGTTAAAAAAGCACCTTTTAGGGTTGTTCCGAAGTGTCCCTATTATGATAGGTGTGGTGGTTGTCAGATCATGCATATGAGTGAAACAGCGCAACTATCTTATAAGCAAAGTAAAGTACAATCGGCGATGAAGAGAATAGCAAAAAGTGAGGTAGTTGTAGAGAAGGTGCTTTCGCCTACTCGCATGATTGGATATAGAAATAAGATTCAAGCTCCCATGATGTGGCAAAAAAAAGAAAAACGTATAGGTTTTTACCAAAAAGGATCTCATGAGATAGTTGATATTGAGCATTGCTTGCTCCATAATGAATTAGGGAACAGGATTTATCAGTATATTAGAGAGGAGTTGGTGCGTTGGGAAATAACACTTTACGATGAAAAAAGTTCAAAAGGAGACCTTCGCCATTTGTTACTTAGGTCCTTTGAGGATGAAGGACAGGTGTTGGTAGGCCTTGTTGGTATGAGAAAGCCTACAAAAGAGGTGTGTGCATTTGCAGAGAAGTTGGGAAGTGCTTGTGATGAAGTAAAAGGCGTGATCTACTGTGAAAATCAGGGACGCTCCAATGTGGTTTCTTATGAAAGGAGCTCAGTTCTCTATGGTGAGGATAAGTTGGGCATACGTTTTATGGGATTTGATTTAGAGCTTTCCTTAGGTGCTTTTTTTCAGGTAAATAGATCTCAAGCAGAAGTTCTCTATAGCGTGGCTATTGAGATGGCAGAACTTAATTCTAATGATGTAGTTTTAGATGCTTATTGTGGAATAGGTTTGCTATCACTAATTATGGCTCAGCGACAGATTAAGACTGTGGCGATTGAGGTGGTGCCAAGCGCAATTTGTGATGCAAAAAAGAATTTGATAAATAATGGTCTTGGTGGAGTGGAGTTTATTTGTGGTAGGATTGAGGATCATTTAGATAAAATTTCTGGATGCAATGTTGCTTTTATAAATCCCCCAAGGAAAGGGTGTGATAGATCTTTACTAGAAGCATTTGGGAATGGGGCAATAAAAAAGATCATTTATACTTCATGTGATCCAGCAACAATGGCAAGGGATTGTAATATTCTTACTAATGAATTTGGGTATCGAATTAGAAAAGTCCAACCGGTGGATATGTTTGTTCAAACAGTACATATTGAGTCGGTTGTTTTATTAGAGTGTATTTAGGAGAGAATCGTTGATAAGTAATGATATAAGAATTGTAAGATGAATTTAAGGCAATAATAGGCAGAAAAAAAATGGAGAATATTGTGGAAAGTACTCGTATAACTAGTGATTTTTGGAATACTTTGGCTCCTTTGTATACTGAAAAAGAGATGGAGATTGACAATGATTTTTCATTCTTAGGCTCGGTAAATTGTTATGTAGATCCATTTGAGGGAAAATCTAATCCTTTAGATGATACTTCTGAAGGTAATTCAGAGAGAATTACCGATAAAGTTACTACGGTTGCTGTAAATTCTCTTAGAGGAGGATGTAAAGAAGATAGCGTATTAGATCGAGGAAGAGGTAGTAATCAACTAGAAAAAGGCATAAAAAAAAAGGAGCCAGAAAAGCCAAAGGGATCAACTAGATGGACACCTAGAGAAGAGGGTGATTTAATTAGATCCGTAAAAGAGCTTAGTGCTAAAGTAATTAGAATACAAGGAGAGAAAAGGATTGACCTTAAAGATCTTATTAAAAAATTAGGTGGTAGCACAGCTAAGTCTGATTCTAGCATTATGTATAAATTCTATGATTTAAATACACGTAGCCATTTTGGTGAAAGAATACGATTGACCAATACTACTTTTGCAAAAAGTATTGGTCAATCGTATTCTTTTGCAAAAAAAGTTAGATCGGATGGGAGTAAATGAATTATTCAGTTATGCAGATTATTGGTTATTCCAGTTTATATAAAAAAGAACGTGAAATTGATACTATTAAAAGTAATAGTCTAGAAGAGTAGGGCAGTTTAGTAAATAAAGACCAAAAGTGTAGTTCGAGTCATTGAATTTAATACTCATATGAGAGGATTGGGTAGGCCAAATATAGAAAATTATTGAGTATTAATTGAAAGGGTTTGCGGGTTATTATTACATAGCATCATCTCCATTTTATTATTCTATTAAAAAATATATAAATTGATGTTGATTAAGTTCTTAATGTTAGAATAAATCATTGATTCATTTGTTATTTTGTTAAAATTAGTGAGCAAATTATTAGAGAGATCTGCTATTGTTCTGCCTTCAGATGGGCTGATTCGAAAACAGCAGACAGTGAGGAAGAAGATTATGGCAGCAGCAGGTCTAAAGAAGCAGATTGGATTATGGACTTTGGTAAGTATAGGTCTTGGAGCTATAATAGGGTCAGGGATTTTTGCCCTGGTTGCAAATATGGCGGCAATTGCAGGTCCAGGGATGCTTATTTCAATTTTTATTGCAGGGGCTATTACATTACTATTGGCTCTTTGTTATGCGGAATTAGGGTCCGCATTTCCGCTTACAGGTGGCCCTTATGCGCTTCCTAGGCTTGCTATGGGTGATCTTGTTGGTTTTGTTATGGGATGGGGTTATTTTCTCTATTTGTTTGTAGGAACAGCAGCAATTATTCAGATTTTTGTAGTCTATTTGGGTTTTTATATACCTGGTCTTTCTATAGGAACAAACCTGACACCTTATGGTACGATGGTGGGTCTTGTTAGTGTATGGTTTTTTACCTTTATAAATTACTTTGGCGTTAGATGGGGGGGGATTTATAGCATTATAACAACAATAGGGAAGATGCTACCGATTATATTATTTATTGTTGTGGGTGTATTTTCTTCTAGTAGTGTAGGAAATTTTGAGCCTTTTGTACCATATGGTTTTGCTGGTATTTCTTTAGGTGTTACCCTTTTCTTTTGGTCTTTTACAGGGTTTGAATCAATAGTCATTCCTGGAGAGGAGGTTAAAAATCCAAAGAGAACAATACCTTTAGCTATGATTTTGACAATGTTAATCACTCTTTGTTGTTATCTCCTTGTGGCTTATAGTTTTTTAAATTTAATTAATTGGGAAGGGTTATCTATAGCAAGTCATAATTGGAAGGCAATAGGTCGTTTAGATTTCCCTCTTGCGAGTGTAGCTCTATCATCTAAATTAGGTTTGGTTGCTATTTTGATTACAATAGGGGCTGTGATTGCTACGGGAGGTTCGGGAGGAACATGGATTTTGCTTCAGGGTAGAATGCCATTTGCAATGGCTCTTGATGAGTTGTTTTATTCAAAGATGAAGCTTTTAAATCGTTTTGGTGTTCCTGGTATTTCACTATTTTTCTCATCATTTTTAACATCAGCAGTGTTGATTCTTCTTCCACATTTTTCTAGTGTATCGTTGATTGCATCGATAACAGCTATAGTACCTTATTCGGCAGCGGTGCTATCTGTTCCCATTTTGAGAAAGAAGATGCCAGGAAGTGAGAGACCTTTTAAGGTGCCTTTTGTGAGTTTATTTACATTGGTTGCCTTCATTGTTTCTACATGGTTAATTTATTGGGCTTCATGGCCATGGACAATGATTGGAACGATATTATTATTGATTGGCTATATTTTATTTTATACGATGAAGGGTAAGTTGATAGACGCACATAGGGGACATTGGATGTGGGTGTATCTTTTAGGTATCTCTATTCTGTCATTTTTTGGTACGCCACCAGGAGAAGTAGACAACTTCCTAGGTATAGAAGCGTTGGGATGGATTAGTGCTCCTTGGGATCTATTGATTTTAGCCCTATTTGCAACAGCTATTTACTTCTTTGCCCTTAGTTCTGCTTCATCTGCTGAAGAATAGTGTATTGTAGGATACCTCCAGATTGGTAGTATTCCATTTCTGCTGAGGTATGGATTTCTATCCTAAGATCTCTAATTTTATTATCATTGCTATAAAGGGCTATAGTTCCTTTTGGTGTAATTGCATCCAGAGGATCAAGGGAGAGTTTTTCATCACCCTTGATATTAAGGGATTTGTAGTTTTCTTTGTTCATAAAGGAGAGTGGAAGGACACCCATACCGATAAGATTAGATCTGTGAATTCTTTCAAATGATTCTGCAATTACTGCCATTACACCTAAAAGAAGAGTCCCTTTGGCTGCCCAGTCTCTAGATGATCCGGAGCCATATTCTTTTCCTGCAATGATTATTAAGGGTGTTTCTTTTTCTTTATAAAGTTGTGCAGCATCATAGATGCTAAGTTGCTTGCCAGAAGGAACATGAGTGGTATATGGACCTACAACATCTGGAAGCATTAAATTTCTAAGGCGAATATTTGCAAAGGTGCCCCTTTCCATTACACGGTAATTTCCTCTTCGAGAACCATAGGAGTTAAAGTCCTGAGTGTGGATATTGTTGTTTTGTAGATATTTTGCTGCTGGTGAGTCTTTATGAATCGAACCTGCAGGGGAGATGTGGTCTGTTGTGATAGAGTCTCCAAAGATTGCCAAGATGTGAGCATCGACAATTTTCTTTAGTGGAGGACGAGTTTTTGTCATGGTGTCAAAGAATGGTGGGGGTTGAATGTAGGAAGAATCATTTTGCCAATTATAAAGTGCAGATGCAGATGTCTCCATCTCTTTCCAGAGCTTGTTACCCTCGAATATTGTCGCGTATTGGTTTTTAAACATTTTAGACTTTATCTTGGTAATAGCATCATTAACTTCCTTCTTTGCTGGCCAGATATCCTGTAGATATATCGGCTGATTATCATTGTCATATCCAAGGGGCTTTTCAAAATCACAGAGAATAGTTCCTGTAAGTGCATAGGCAACAACAAGAGGCGGTGAGGCAAGCCAGGAGGATTTAACGTGAGAGTTAATGCGGCCTTCAAAGTTTCTGTTACCAGAAAGAACAGAGCAAACAGTGAGATTATTCTTTTCAATCTGATCAATGTATTCCTCATGAAGGGGTCCTGAGTTACCAATACACGTGGTGCATCCGTAGCCAACGGTGTTAAAACCAAGTTTATCTAAGTACTCTTGGAGTTCAAGCTCATTTAGGTACTCTGTGACAACTTTTGATCCTGGAGCTAGTGAGGTTTTAACTTGGGGTTGTGTCTTGAGTCCTTTTTCTACCGCATTTTTTGCAAGAAGGCCTGCTGCAATCATCACTGCGGGGTTAGATGTATTTGTGCAGGAAGTGATTGCAGCAATCACGATATCTCCAGTTTTGATGACTGTCTTTTCTTTTGTGTGAGAGCGTGTTTCAATATGTTGATGTGAAGACATTTCCTCAATATTTTGCTCAGTAGCGTGGGTAGGGCAAACTTTACTTGATTTTTCCAATTGTTGAATAAAGTTAGATTTAACTTGTGATAGTGTTGATTTATCATGTGGACGACACCCCCCTGCAGCTGATAGCTTGACATCAGAGAGATTTAGAGAGAGCGTTTTTGTAAACTGTGCATTAGCGTTGAATCTCCAGAGTGTCTGTTGTTTTGTATATTCCTCAACTATTTTAATTTGCTTTTCTGTTCTTCCAGAAAGGCGCAGATAATCAATTGTTTGGGAGTCGACAGAGAAGTATGAGGTTGTAGCACCAAACTCAGGGGTCATATTAGAAATTGTAGCCCTATCTGCAAGGGAGAGTTGTTCTACACCTTCCCCATAAAATTCAACAAATTTACCCACGACTCCCTCGTGCCTTAAGATTTCAGCAATGGTAAGAACAAGGTCTGTTGCATAGACATCTTCAGGTAGTGACCCTGAGAGTTTAAAACCTATCACCTCTGGAAGTTGAAGACTAATAGGTATGCCTAGGACGGCAGCTTCGGCTTCAATGCCACCGACACCCCAGCCAAGGACTCCAAGTCCATTGATCATTGTGGTATGGCTATCGGTTCCAACAACAGTATCAGGGTAGAGGAGATTATCTTTTTTGTTATAATAGACAACTTGAGCGAGGTATTCTAGATTGACTTGATGACAGATGCCCGTTCCTGGAGGAACGACGTTAAAATTATTGAAATTCTTTTGTGCCCATTTTAGGAATTTATATCGCTCATGATTTCTTTTGTACTCGAGTAATTCATTTTGAGATATTGAGGAGGGGGTGCCATACTTATCTACTTGAACAGAATGATCAATGACAAGATCGATAGGAATAAGGGGGTTAATTGAACTGGGGTTACCACCAAGTTTTTTTACAGCATCACGCATTGCTGCAAAATCAACAACAGCAGGAACACCTGTAAAGTCTTGCATCAAAACCCTAGCGGGTGACAATAGAATTTCTTTTTTTTTATTTATGTTCTTACAGTAGTCTCTAAATGGTTCGATAGACCTACCAGATCTTAGTTGATTTTCTAAAAGAACTTTTATTGAGTTAGGGAGGTTTTTGATGTCTAAGTTCAAAGATTTAGATGTAATATCATAGTAATCATAGGTATGATTATCGATTATAAGTGACTTTTTGCTTGCATCTTCCATTAAATTATCTCCTGTTGATTTCACCTTATATAATGCCTAAATATATGTCATGGTTTATAGTGTTACTATTTTCTAGGAGAGCAAATGCGTTATCTGTCGGTTTTATTGATCTTTCCTTTATGGATTTGTGGTCTAGTACAGAGGGATCTTGTGGATGGTTATCTACAATATTGTACTAAGCATCAAGAGTTTTTGGGTGAAAGTGGGGACTATAAAAGGTGTGAAATTGAGGTGGTCAAGGATAAAAAGAGGATATCTGAGATCCAAGAGATGCAGAACATGCGTTTTATTAAGGAGGGGATGAGTAAAGAGGAGGCTCTCTCTTCATCGCGAGTAGGGGTAATACATGAAGACAATTATTGGATATGGATCAGAGATGCAGTGGTCTTTCCGACGGGAGCAGAGGGTACCTACAATAGAATTTTATTTAAAGAGGAGCTCAATAGTCGGTGGTCTGGTATCTCTATTTTACCGATGTATCCAGATGGACGCGTAGCTCTGATTCTTACCTATCGCCATGCATTACGCAGCTGGTCACTAGAGGTCCCTCGAGGGGGACGTGAAGGGGATGAGAGTATAGAGGAGACACTTAGTCGTGAGCTAAAGAGTGAAACAGGAATTATTGCATCTAAGTGGAAAAAGCTTGGTGAGATGACACCTGATTCTGGAGTGTTATCTGCAAGGATGCCTGTTTACGCTGCGATTATTGATAAGAAGGATCATATGCAACAAGATGATACCGAAGCAATCCTTGGTGTTAGGGTCTTCACAGTAAAAGAGCTTGATGACGCAATTAAGAAGGGGTATATCCAATTAGATATTAAGGGAAAAAAGACAAAAGTGGAGGTTAAGGATTCATTTTTAACTTATGCGCTTTATTTATCTAAACTGAAAGAGTCAGAACTTTTTTGAGGAAAGGCCTACAAAATCCCATTCCTTCTTGATGGCATTAATAAACCATGAGTAGTGTTTGTTTTCTAGAAGGTGATCGAGTGTATATTTTGAAGTTTCAACTTTTCTTTGAGTGCTAAAGGGATCATTAGGGTGAAAGAGAAGTTTACTGTTTTTTCCTGCAAGGAAAAAGTGCTTACAGAGTGAGAGAATGTGGCCATGTTGATTATCTACAATTTCTGGTTGGATTTTCTCAAGGAAGAGGTGAAGGGTTGAAGAGGATTCTTGAGCAAATTTCATAGCAGGCCACGTTTTAAGTGTTTGACTGTAGCTTGTCTTTTTACTATTGAAATGGTCTAGGCTATATTCTCTATCATTAAGTCTACGCATGGTAGCAAAGGGATCATTTCTATCAAAGAGGCTTCTGTTTAGTCTTCCTGAGATGTATAGTGTGCGTAAAATCCCAATAGGTCCGATAGCATCGAGCCTATCGGCATCTTGAATAATTTTAGCTTCTATGGTTTTTGGGTAAATTTTTGCACTGAAGCTGTGAGCTTTGATAGCGTGTTTTACTTTTGATATTTTCTTTTTTGGAAACCCCATTTGAAGGAGGATTTTTTCTGCCATAACAGCAGAGAGACTTGAGGCAAGGTGCCTTTCATGGTGATCTTTAGGAACATTTACAAGGTCGTGGAAGTAAGAAGCGGCTAGGAGTATCAGAGGGTCCACATCATCTCTTAGCTTATTTGCAATCTTTATTGACCAGAGGAAGACACGCTCAAAGTGATAGATATCATGAGCTGCATCATCATGTGATGGATTCTCTTGATGCCATTGAATAAATTCTTTTTTCCAATTTTCCATAATATTATTATACACAATAAGTTATATGGCTATTATTGTTTCTTCTATATTGTATATTTATTTTATATATGGATCTTAGAAAAAAAAGGAAAGGGGTATTCGCTATTGGGAGATAGGTGTTTTTAGGGTTGTTGGTACTGAAACATTTAAAGAGGCAATCCCTATAAAATAGAGAAAAATTGAGATGGTTAGGAGTATCTCTATACCAAGGAGAGTGCCTAGTATTCCACCAAGTAGGGGGCCAAGGAGCCCTCGAACACCTACAAGGACGATATTGACATTACTATAGCTAGAGCTATTTTCTCTATCACCTGCGAAGAAGGGGCCTGAGAGGTGCCATATAAGATGGCTTCCTGCCTGTGCAATACCGTAGACGACATAGGCAATAAAGATATAGTTTAAATGAATTTTAGCAGCTAGAAGAAATAATGAAAAGAGAGCAAATCCCAGTAGTACAAAGCTTGTAAGTAAAGAAAGGCTAGTTTTTTGCATCATCTGGCTCCATTTTTGTGAAGTAAGGATGAATCCCAGTCCCTTACAGACAGAAAATGCGATCATTAAATCTCTATAGGAGATCATAAGAATTTGATCAAAAAACTGAGGAAGTAAGGGCTTAAACATCATAAGCCCAAAGCCACCAGCCATAAAAGCCCATTGAAAGCGTAAGAAATCCTTACGTTTTTTAAGTAGAGAGAAAGATTCTTTCCAGGGCGTAAGAATAGAGTATTTTTCTTTTTTGGCACAAATTGATTTACCCTCCCTAAGAGGCATATAAAACTGAACTAATGAGCCAATAAGGCTAATTATAAGGGCAAGGGCAAGGATAGGACGCCATACCCATAGGGAATGGTCTAGAAGGGATCCCATAAGAATCGCTAAGCAGATCCCTTCACCATAACCGATAGCAGAGCCGATGGAGAAGAACTTTTCACGAATTTTGTTGGGAAGATTAAGTTTTAGCATTTCCATCCAGCTGGGTATGGAGGCCCTAGAAAAGAGGTTATAGCAGGCACTAGATAGAATTATGAGCCATACATTTGGAAAAATTAGGGAAAGGAGAAGGGGGGCCCTAGCAAGGATGCTAGCTCCTAAGAAGTTTTTTTTTAATCCCTCACCAAGTGTTGATATTCGTGAGCTCCAATAGATTGAAAAGAGTGCGGAGATAGGGCTTAGCATGGTAAGTAGAACAATTTGGAGGGTTGTAGCGTGGAGATCTTTTAGTAAAATAAAGGGTAAAAGGGGGATAAAGCATGCTATTGGTTCATGTAGGATACTTGACCAAAAGATGGTCTTAGAAGTTTTTTGAATGACTGGATGGTGACCTTTCGAAAACATGCGCCTTAAGAGGTAGATTGCCTATTTTTTGAGTATAGCAAACAGTTAGGTTCGAAACAACTCGTCTTTCCCATAAAAAAAAGTCTTCACACCTAGAGGTGTGAAGACTTTCTCAACTAATGATGCTCTAATTAGGTTCTATAAAGCTTGATCACCAGAAAAATATTTGAATGGGTGGTTCTCTTCCAGTTTCCTATTTATTCCAGCAATCACAGGTGACTTATATTTGCGGGTTATGATGAATGTAGAGAAGTAATAGCTATTATATTTTAATTAAAATAAACACTTTAATATGAGCGTGTATCAATTGAGGATTTTCAAGAATGGAGGGGTGACAGAGGAAGTAAGAGAGGTGCCGCCCTGCGCTGGAAAATGCATGTTTTAGAACTGTAGGGACACATCCGTGATTGTCGTCATCAGTGTTGGGGTATTGCATAAACAACTCATTTTTCTATAAAAAAAAGCCTCCACACCCAGAGGTATGGAGGCTAATTAAAATAATAGACTACTCAATAACAAAAATTAGGCTTCATGAGAACTTGACTCTACTGCTTTATATTCGTTATATTTTGTAACAGCGAAGTTTTTTATAGATTGACCAGTCTCCATAAGATAATCAGCACCAGAATTGGATTTAAAGCATGTGAATGCTTTCGTGAAGACCTCTTTACAATCTTCTTGTCCAACGGATGCGGGTATTCCCGAGAAGATCATTGCAAGGATACTTATAGCCGTTTTTCCAATTCTTTTTAATAGCTCAAGACCATTCGAACCAAAATCTTTAATATTGCTGATTGTTGTCATTTCGTTAGCCTCACTGAGCACAGTGGATAATCTATCTGTGAAAGACATAGGTGATGTAGCTGATATAGATGATGCCATAATAAACTCCTTAGTTTAGTTTTTTTTGTTAATTATGAAACGATTATAACAAAAATTTATTAAAGTGTAAACAAAAATTATAGTATAAATTATAGTATATTTTTCATAATACCTTGATATTAGGTTGAATAGGTGTAAAAATTATAAAAATAAGTGTCAGGAAGAGTATAAATTAAAATAAAAATTAATAAAAAAATCTCCATACCCTGAGGTGTGGAGATTTAATAATAAGATAATAATTATATTTATATGTTCTTTTAGGCGTCTTCTGTTTCGAATGTGTCTCCTGGAAGTACACCACTCTGATCACCTGTAGGATTAGGTCTCTCAGTAGTAGTAGGAGCACTTCTTCTACAGAAGTTCATTACACCATTAGCTATATCATCTATTCTAGAGTTAGATAAAAACGCTAGTGCAGTAGTAGATAGAGCTGCTTTTGAAGCGTTAAATAAATTTCTAGCACAAAGAGTATTATATCTTCCTCCAACAGTGATAGCTCCTGTTATAATTGTTGATACTAGACTTACTACAGCTGCAACGAGGTTAATCAATGCTTTAGTAGGTCTCTTTGCAAAATTCTCGAAACCAGCACTAAGGTAACCCATCTCAGCTGTGGGATTTTTTCCTGTGAATACGTTAAATCTTCCTGATGTTGTCCCTGTATCAGCGGTTGTTACTACTGGTGGATTTGTTGAAACACCTTGTTGTACTGCTGTTGCTTCTGTCATAACTTTACTCCTTGTTGTAAATCTAGTTAATTATCCAATAATTATAACAAATTAATGGATATCTGTACATGTTTTAAAGATTAAAATTAATTATAACATATTATGAATAAAAGTATTGTGGTGTTAGATCAATAAAAGGTGGAATTGACCTAAACTAGGCTGATTACTATAATAGAAAGAATTTAGGGTGTTTGGCTTGTTGAGAAATTTTTATAAAATTCCGACATTTCTTTTGGCTTCAGGACTTTTGTGGGGCTTATTTCATTTTTCCTGGGGGTCTGCTGAATCTGGTAAGGTAGAGACTAAGGAGAAAAAGCAGACTTTGGCTGAGGTAGAGGGATTTCAGTGGATAAAGGATGCTCTGAAGGATTATGGTGAGCTTTTATGGCTTACTAACGATACTGTAGAGAAGACCGAGGAGAATGGTGGGTCAAATCCTGCGAGTCCTTCTCTTGCTCTTTTTAAGTCTCGTTATGTAGAGTTTGATCGCACAATGATGACACTAAAATGTATGCGTTTTTTCCTGCAGGGGGAATATGAAGATTATCTTTCACTTATATCTAATCAGGGTGAAGCTTCGAAATTAAGATGGGATGATTTTAGAAAAATCCACTGTTCTATTGATAGCGCTATAAAGAATTATCCTGGATTTAGTGAAAAGAGTATCCGGAAGGTTATTCAATATGCGCTTATTTTTGGCGATATGGGAAAGACACAAACTGCACGAGATAAGGCGTGGGTTTATAATATTAACATTGCGGATCATGACGCCTTTATAGAAAAGGTGCTTGTAAGCCATCCTGAGATCTTACCCTCTTATGGTGATCTAACCTTTGAGGAAACACGACTATTAAAAAAAATATTTACTTTACCACACTTTGGATGGATCAGCCATATAGAAGGTGGTTTAGAGGTATTTAATTCACTTAGTTCGACTAAGATCCTAGAGATAGACCCAGATGCTTTTGAAATTGGCTTTTTTGTTCATATGTGTGATGTTGCAGGAGCTCTTGGTCATGTGGATTTCAACTCATCTATAGTTTTTAACCATAATACCTATAGGACCCTAGAGGCCGTGAAGGATGCTTGTTATACATTTCATAGAACGGGAGCCAGGAATGCCTATCAGTCATATCTAGATACTAGGGCATCGTGGTTAAATATTGATGCTAGCTCACCCCTAAATTTGGTAGTAGCTCGTATTGCTGGCATGCTAAGGCTTTATACTCCTGAGGAAGGTGTTATTATTAGAGAGTCTTTGTTAAAATTAGACCCAGGAATTTTACTCTTGGTTGTTGGACTGATTGATCCCCTACATCAAGATTCTTTTTACAAGACGCCAACATATGTTCCGGCTTTTTTAGTGAACCTATTAAATAATAAGGATCTTGGTTTGCTTCCTCAAGACAGATTAAAACAGTGTATTTCTATTGGTATTCCTTTTGTTGCTATGGTGTTTAAAGAGCATCGGGAAAATATTCAGAAAGGGATCACTTCTAGTGAAGTTCAACTTAATTTTAATCCTATTGCTAAAATTGCTAAGGAAAATCCAAAGTCTATAGAAAATTCAAAGTTTAAGATTGAGAAAGATGGTCATGTGACTATTTTTTGAAACGTTTTTCTAGTTGTCTAACATTGTCATTTATTCTTTTTTGTTTTGTACCTTCAAGTTCCTTCTTAAGAATAGGAAGATGGTCAATTAAAACATGGAAGTCTTCTGTTCTTAAACTTACAATATCACATTGCTCTAGACATTGAATCGTCGCATTTCTTCTTGTGTGACTTAGCAAAGCCATTTCACCAAAATAGTCTCCAGGACCAAGTGTAGCTATGGATTCCTGACTGTTAGGGTCTTTTAGTACAGCTACGGAGCCTTTTGTTATGATATATAGATAGTCACCAATATCGCCCTTATTAAAGATGATCTCACCTTTATTAAAATGAAGGTGTTCAATCCCCCTAACCTTTTCTGCCTTAAGTTGTACAGGCTCTTGAGGTAGGAGAAGCTTAAGAGTCCATGTAAGGAATACATTGGTTTTCCTTGAGGCCCCAGGTAGTTTAAATAAGTAGACTGCTCTCCAAAGGAGCCATGCAAAAAAACCGGACAATTTAATATGACCAAAGAGTTGAACGACTGCATTGTGGTATCCAAGAGAGGCCATGCTTCCCAGCCCCTTAAATGAAAATGAGATTGGTGGGATGTTTTTATATGAATTATAGATGTTTTTTGCTACAACCTTGGCTTCTCTTACAGCAAATTGTGCTGTTGGTGGGTTGATAATTCTCTTGCTTTTTGGAGAGGGAATTGCTGCTACATCTCCGACTGCCCATATATCTGTAAACCCTTGAACCTGAAGTGTTTCATTTGTCATAATGCGGTTGTAAAGAAAGGTGAAGGGTAGACCTTCAAGAAGAGGATTCTTATTACTTGGAACTGTAGAAATAACTGTTCTTGTAGGAATGATTTCTTTGTTATTTAAAATTGCTGAAAAGGGTGTTGCAGATTCAAGTGATTGATTTAAACGAAGTTCAATGCCTCTTTTTCTAAGTAATTTTTCTGTGTACTTACTAAGACTTGGGCTTAGCTCCTTATCCATTAAGTGCTCATTTTTATGTACAAGGACTACTCTTAGGTCCTCCTGTGAAATTGACGTGTAACGCTTGATCATTTTTCTACAGAAGTCATTGATTTCAGCAACAATTTCTGTGCCGGAAAAGCCTCCACCTCCTACAACAAATGTCAAAAGTTCCTTACGGCGCTTAGGAGACTCTTCAGTAGCGGCTGTTTCAATAATATCGATGATACGGTTTTTTATCTGTATTGCATCCTGGAGAGATTTAAATCCAAGGCTATGTTCTTTAATTCCTGAAGGGCAGTTGTTAAAGTCTGTAACAGTGCCTATTGCAATGACAAGAGCATCATATTCAATCGTTAGGTCTGTATGCTCGAAATTAGGAGAGAGTGTTATTTTCTTATTCTCTACATCTATTTTTGAGATGGAGCGAATATAGATGGTTGTTTTTTTGAGAAGTGATCTTATTGAGCTGATAGAATCGTAAATACCGAGAGATCCACCAATTACTTCAGCAAGCATCGGCTGGTAGGTGAAGTAGTTATACTTATTTACCAGGATAATTTCAAAATGGCACAATTCTTTAGAAAATAGCTTTTCAAGGTGTTTTGCAGTATAGATACCGCCAAATCCACCGCCAAGAATGACGATTTTCTTTTTTTTTCCTAGGCAATGAGAGCTCATAATTAGTCTACTATAATATGATTATTTAAAAGGCAATAATATATTGATAATTAGTTAAAATTCAAATATATTATAATTAATACATAATAAAAATAAATTATATGGAAAATCATTATATTGAAATGTTTTCCCCCTTGTGGTGGAAATGTAGTTTTTTTACACTCTTTGCAATTCTTTCAGGATTACTATTACTAAGCTTTTTTGGCGATAGAAATAGGAGAGTAATTGGCCGCTGGATTGGAGGTTTTTTAATTTTTGATACATTTCTTTTTCAGTTGGTTACATTTTATCAGGGCACCTGGATTATAGGTAATTCCTTGCCTCTTCATCTATGCAATATAATGGCATTATGTGCTGGATTATATTTATTTACTTATTCGAAACTTCTATATGAGATGATTTTTTATCTGGGTATACTGGGACCCTTTCAAGCACTCTTGACGCCTGGTTTTTCACATGGATTTGAAGGGTATGTTTTTTATGAGTATTTTATTGATCATGGTCTTACTATTTTTATAGCCCTCTATGCCACATTTTTATTAAATGAAAGACCTAGGGCGCTTTCCTGGCTTAGGATTCCGATGATCTTTTCAGTATCATTAGTTCCTATGTGGTTTTTTAATAAGATGTTTAATGCTAATTACCTATATATAAATAGCAGGCCACCTATAGATAATCCTTT
Organism: uncultured Chlamydiae bacterium; assembly: GCA_902609415.1. Lineage (GTDB taxonomy): Bacteria > Chlamydiota > Chlamydiia > Chlamydiales > CACLRR01 > CACLRR01. The sequence goes on along the minus strand of CACLRR010000004.1, from coordinate 26,855 downwards.
TAATATAGGACCTTGGCCACATTATATAGGTTTTTGGATTCTTCTTTCACTTCTCTTTAGCTTTATTCTCTATATCCCATTTCGCGTAGTAAAAAAGTCTAATTCTTCTCAGTTGAAAGAGAGCTTTGTAGAGTAGATGTTTTTGATTTTGAGATAATCTTCTTCTTTTTCCAGGCTCCTGTAAGGTATCGGAAATAGAAGATAAGTGCGGTTGTAAACGAGTAGATGACCCAGATAATAAATGTAATCAGCATGGAGGCTTTTGGTATAACAACAAGGAAATAGGTAGGGATGATCAGAAGTAGAACTAGGGTGATAGCACCTGTAATCATTAGGAATAGCGTATCACCTGCAGCAGTGAGAATACCAGCAATAACCCAACGTAGGTTTTCGAAGGTGATATGAAAGATAATAAAGATGAATCCGATGCGGGTAAGATTTCGCACAAGGGATAGATCTGTGATCTCATTTGATATTGCATCAGATTTTAGAAAGAAATTCATAAGAAGGTCTGGAAAGAGAAGAAAGATGCAGGCCATAAAGATGGAATAGTAGGCACATAGCTTGAATCCAGAAATGATTGTCTCTTTTATTTTGTGTGTTTCTTTTGCCCCAATAAAATTACCTGCAAGAGCAATAGCGCCTTTTTCAACACCCATGCCAAAAAAGAGAAATAGAATAAGTGAGCTTTGAAGAAGACTTGCAACTAGGATATGAACAGGAGATATCATTGCCATCATATGATAGAAGGCAGCCCATGCAGTCAGTTCTAAGGCTACAAATATTGCAGGTGGAAGACCTATTCTGAGAGTGCTAAAGAATAGCTTTTTGTCAAAACTAATTAAGTGAGTTTTAAACTGGTTTCGATTTTTTCTTCTAAAGAACATTGTTGCAATAATGACTACTTGAACAGCTGTTCCAATTCCAGTGGCAATCGCAGCTCCTTGAATTCCCATGGAAGGCACAAAACCATCAATGCCGAAGATTAGGATGGGATCAAGTATGACGTTGACTGCATTACCAATGAGGCCAAGCCATTGCATTACCTTAGTCTTACCCTGACCAGTATAAAAACCACCAAAGGCTGATATAAGTGCATAGAGGGGGCCAAAAAGTAGAAGCATTCTAAAGTAGATCCATTGAAGAGATCCTTCTGTAAAGAAGAGGGAGGTCCCGTAAATTGCTATAGGATAGAAGAATAGGGCAGAAATTAGAGAAAAATGTATCATTTGCCAGGTGGCTTTACCGAGTAAATGGTATTTTTTTGCGCCATTAAATTGAGCAACAAATACTTCGCTCATTGCAGCAAGAGTTATGATAGCAACGATAAATGCCCAGGCAAATGTGCCAGCTTCAACGGAGGCATTTAGGGAGTTTGTGGAGTGCCAAGATAGGAAAAGTCTATCTGCAAAAAGCATACCTGTCATGGAGAGGTAGTTGATCATCATTGGAAAAGAGACTTTCCATAGTTGCTTAACTGATCCAGTAGTATTCTTATCCATACTACAAGTATAGTGTCTAATATAGAAAAAAAAAAGCGTAAATATTTAGGGAGAAGTACTTGTAGGAAAATATTGATTTTGCTAGCATAGTCTCATCATTTTTGATAAGATGTCTAAGTCAGACATGTCCTATGGGGACTTAGCTCAGCTGGCTAGAGCGCCTGCCTTGCACGCAGGAGGTCAAGGGTTCGACTCCCTTAGTCTCCATAGAGGTTTAGACTGTCTTGTTTTGTATAAGAAACAAGACAGTTTTTTTATCAAATTATCAAAAATGGGCTTATAGCTCAGTTGGTTAGAGCGCTACACTGATAATGTAGAGGTCGGTAGTTCGAGTCTACCTAAGCCCATTTCACTTTTATTGATTGATAATAAAGTATTTTTGTAATAATTCTTTTATATAGAAGAATTATAATGACAATGAAAATCAAATCAAAATTTAATATAGTTTTTTTCTCTTCATTACTTTTAGGGGTCATTGTTTCCTTGTCTCTATATGTTTATCCAAAAATTTCTAATAAGCCAGGAAATTCTTTAACCTTTATAGCTGATATTCCTCCCTCTGAACAAAAAAAAATTTACTATCTTATTGATACAATGGCAAATACTGGCGTCTTTGGTCTAGCCTTTAAGCAAGGCTCCCTAAAGAGAGTTGGAAAGGAGATAAGCCACATTCCACCTCTAGAGTTTCTTGCAGTTATTTTTTCTGATCCATATCTCTCAAGATGTATGCTAACGATCCAAAGGAGTAGTCTAAAGTATAATCATTTTATTGAGGGGATGCAAAAAAATATGATGATTCAGCATCAATCTGGAGCTCTTAAGGAGAGGTTGCCTCTTTTTTCAAGGCAGGTAGGAATTAATCATAGTGAGCTTTCAAAACGTATGCATAAATCTATACGACTTGCTACAAAGAAAAATGATAGGCGTGCATTCAAACCTTTTATTGACTACTTAATTGTGATCACTAATCAAAAAAAAATGGGGTAGCTATTCAGTCTATTATCGTTATTTAGTTTTGCCTGTTTTCTAGATCTGGTTACCCAGACTCGCGCACATTTGAGGAACGAGAACACCGCCTATAACTGCTGTTTTTGCTAGTTCAAAATAAACATTGCTACTCTTTTTGAGAAAATGAGCGCCGACAATATCAAAGATTTTGTCCATAGGCGTTGGAGTGGAAGAAAAGATACGCGCAGTTTCATTAAGTAAAATAGCCATTGAAACTCGAGAAATTATACCCACTATAAGTGGGGTTAGATTACAGCCCCACCTAAAGATTATTATTGTTGTGTTTATACAAACACGCGCGCACTAATGGCAGATGATGCCTGAGATATCTTTTCTGATATTACATTAGCACCACTAGAGACATTTCTTGATAATGCATCAACAGCAATAGAGAAATTTCTAACAGCAGCATCTGTTACAATAGCGGCCTTATTTGATATTGCACTAGCAGCAATAGAGAGTTTATTGAATACTACGATAGCGGCAGCAGAGACATTTCTTGATACTACAATAGCTGCGGTACCTGCCTTTCTTGATAATACTACAGCAGCAATAGAGAGTTTATTGAATACTACGATAGCGGCAGCAGAGACATTTCTTGATACTACGATAGCGGCAGCTGAGAGAGATTTGCCAATAATTGATCCATATTGAGTAGCTGCGGCAGCACCAGCCACAACTAATGCTTTTGCTCCTCTGTATGAAGCGACTCCATCAGAGGAGTACTCTGTATAACTTCTATAGTTTATATTAACTCCAAGAAATTGTGAAAATTTTTCTATAATTCTTGGTGTTTCAGGAAGAAATCTGTGCATCACTGTATTTAGTAAAATAAGCCTCGCAAGGTTTTTAATTAGATTATCTACTATCTGATGGGTAGGTATATGATGGTCCTCCCCACGATCCCTAAACATCGGCACTCGAAATCCCATTTGGCGCATTGAACGTCCTAAGTTTTCTATTTGACGATCTAGTAGTCCACCTGAAAGTTTTGAAGCTGTATATTCTGCTGAGCGTGCAAATAATTCAAGGGCACTCGATGCAACTCCTCCTACCAAGGTAAGTTGTAAAAGAGCAGGTGCTGTTTTTATTGTTGTGCTTACAGCAGGTGCTACTAAATTCAGAGCAGGTGCTGCATAATTAAAAGCGGTTTGTATATGTTGTGTTGGCATAAAAGACATAGTTTCTCCTACGAGTTTATTTTATTTATTTTACGCCATTAATTTTACAATTATTCGCTAATTAAACCCAGCATTAAAAAAGTCTTGATCACTTGCTCTTAGGATAATTGTATTTTGAGTCGGAGGTGGGTTAAGTATTCCGAGCACTTGATGCATTGCTATTAAAGATAATAATTGAAGTGTTATCAATATTGTTTTATTTATAATCTTTTTATTATACTCTTTTCCTGAATCGCCTTTACTTATTGTAATCCTGTCACCCCATAAACTATTTGCATGCTTTCCAAAAAATTCAGTTTTTGAGGTATGTATCTCTTCTAGTGAATCATCATCAATAAGCCCTATAAAATGTAAAATACGAGTAGCAACTTCTTGAATTACAAGTACCACTCTAAGTGCAATTGGAATTGGTAGAGAGGCAGTTAATTGTTGAAGGCCTTCTTTAACACCCTCATTTATAATATCTGGAAATTGAGTTGCATTATCCATAAATCCTCATCTTAATTTTGATACAATTATACCATATTTAAGATTAAGATAATTAATTAAAGATATAACTATTAATTATTTATATCGGAATTACCTGTTTCAATTTCTTTGTTGATGTATCCTTGTCTCAGCTCTTCCTTATATACAATCCATAAACCAAGAGAGACGATCATTGTTGAAAGAAAAATTGAATAGGAAGGTACTTCACCAAGCCAGATTAAACTATGAATAGATGTGAATATGGGTGATAGCAAACCAAAGAATGATAGTAGAGTAGCTGTATATTTTTTTAATAAATACCCGTAGAGGTTGTAACACAAAATATTTGATATGATGGTAAAAATTAAAATCATTTGTAGAATTTTTGAGGTGTGATTTAGATCCATGGGTATTGGAGTCCATGTATCAAAAATAAATGATGTACCAAGAGCTAGGAGTCCACCAATTAACATGCTCATGCCATTTGCAAAAACAGGTGATAGATCTTCGTCTTTTACGATGATTCGTAAGATAATCCAGCCATATACAGAGAAAAAGGCTGCTAGGATCATGGTAATCTCAGGCCAGGAGAATACAAATAATGTGCCTAATAGAGACTCTCCTTCTCCCTTCTCCATAATTGTTGGTATGAATCCAAGAAAGCCAATGATTACTCCTGTCCATTTAGCTCTCGTCATTTTTTCTTTAAAATGAATATAAGAGAGCAATATTGTAAAAAATGGGCAAAGGCTATAGATAAAACATGTTTTGGAAGCAGTAAGGTGCTGTAGGCTCCAAAATTCAAAAATATTTGTGAGATAGATAGAGAAAAATCCAAGAGCTAATATAGAAAACCATGCTCTTGTTGATAGTTTCTTCCTAGGTACCTTTTTTCTTAGATAGATGTATGATAGAAGTAACACTCCTGCAAGGATCATTCTTATCGATGTGATAAATATAGGGGAGCTGTATTGGAGCAGCCATTTGCCGAATGGAAAAGCTAGTGACCAAACACTATATAGAAGAATGATTAGAACCATGGATAAAGTGTAGCATGGAGGCTATATATTATTCATTAAAATCTCATTTCGCGTCTCTTTCATATGGTTAACCATAAAATGTAAATTATGAATTGATGCTAAGACCAGTGCTGTCATTTCTTTAGCCTTAAAAAGATGATTGAGATAGGAAAGGGTATAGAGTTGGCAGGTAGCACATCGGCATTTTTCCTCTATCGGTTTATGGATAGACGAATATTTACCAGATCTAATTTTAATATCACCCCGTTTAGTAAAAAGTGTTCCATGCCTCGCAGCTCTTGTAGGATAGGAGCTATCAAAAGTGTCAATGCCTAGGGGTATGTTTGCTTTTAAGGAATCTAAATCTGCTATACCTAATAAGTGGTTTGGCTTTTCTGGAGGTATTTGAGGAAGGAGGTTTGCGAGCATTGTGTGCATCTCTTGCTTATTTTTTCCCATACTCCCGCCAATAGCATACCCATCAAATGGAAGGTTTGTGAGATACTTGCAGCTTTTAGCACGAAGATCATCATGAATACCTCCATGAATGACAGAATAGATCGCTTGTCCCTGTGGATTTTTTATGTGAGTATCAAGTGAGCGTTTCTCCCACCTATGTGTTCGATCAAGTGAACGTTCTAAAGCTTTTTTGTCGATATGGTAGGGGGGGAGCTCATCAAATGGTATGATGATATCAGCACCAAGGTCTTTTTGGGCTTGGATAGAGCTTTCAGGGGTAAGGAGAACCTTCGAGCCATTAATATAGGACTGAAAGAGAACCCCTTCTTCAGATATCTTTACTACACTATTCTTATTGCTTTTTGTCCCTTGACTTTTGAGCTCAGAAGCAACAGAGCCGTAGGCTAGGCTAAACACCTGGAATCCCCCTGAGTCTGTGATGATGGGCATATCACGCTGAATGAAATTGTGTAGCCCCCCTGCGTCCTTAATCACTTTTGTGCCCGGCTGAAGTAGTAGATGGTAGGTGTTACAAAACATTAACTCTAGACCAATGCTGTTAACTGTTTGATTATCCAGAGCTTTAAGGGTACCATTGGTGCCAACAGCTACAAAGTTGGGTGTGTGAATTACACCATGGGGAGTAGTGATCTTACCCACTCGGGCTCTTGATCGCTTTGATTGATGGATGATTTCAAACTGCATGTGATTCTTTTCCTTTTCTTAAGTATTGTGCAATGTTTGTAAAGGGGGCCATCAGAACCAGTGTTATCATTTTAATAGTGTAGCTTAAAAAAATGATAGACAGGAGAGAGTGCATAATATTTGAGAGAGCAAACAGGGTAAAGAGTGAAGTATCAAGGAGTTGGGCTAATGACATTGAAAGGATAATAGAAAGGGGCAGTGGAAATCTCTTTCTAAACAGAGTAAAGAGTTTAGCATCTATAATTTGTGTTATAAAGAAACAAAGGATTGATGAGATAAAGATGCGTGGAGAGTTTGAGAGGATAGTGATGAAGGAATTGTGTGTTTGATCCAAACTACTAGGGGCATATTGTAGATGGAAAAAAGAGATCACAACAAAGAAAAGAAGCATAGCTGTGTTTATTTGTATGATCTTATTCATTTCTTGTCTTCCATAAAACTCATATAAAAGATTATTACATAAGATTGAGCCAATAGCATAGCTATCAGAAGCTGTGACATTTAGGCTAAACAGGCTAATTTCCTTTGTTACAAAGAGGTTAGCTGAAATAATAAGAAGAGAAGAAAGAACAAAGAGAGCCATTTTTGAATGTTTTAAAGCTAACAGTATAAACAGTATAATAGCTAAAGAGTGGGTAATAAAAATAAGCTCATTCATAAGATATTAAAAAAATAGTGATAAACATTTGGTTCTAAAGGGCAAATATAATAGCATGAAGAAAAATAAAGATGAAGAGAGAATATGAATATTAAAACTGTCGTAGTTACAGGTGGGGCTGGAAATATTGCTTATAGTTTGGTTTTTCGTATTTCTGAGATTTATGGCAAAGAGCAGAAGATCCATCTAAAATTGGTTGATATTGATAGTAACTTAGAAAAGCTTAGGGGTGTTCAGATGGAGCTGGAAGACTGTTTTTTCCCCTGGCTTGAAAAAATTAGTTGTTATGGCAATTGTAAAGAGGGATTTAAGGATGCTGATATTGTTCTTCTTGTTGGTGCAAAACCAAGAGGCCCTGGAATGGAAAGAAAAGATCTTCTAAAGGACAATGGTAAGATTTTTAAGGAGCAAGCAGGATTTTTGGAGCCAAAAGAGGATCTCAAAGTTTTAGTAGTAGGTAACCCATGTAATACAAATGCATTGATGATAAAGAGATATAGTAAAATTTCTTCTAAAAGCGTCATGGCAATGACAATGCTAGATGAATTGAGAGGAAGGACGCATTTAAGAAAAAAAGGATTAGAATCTTCTAAAGTCAAAGTGTATGGCAATCACTCTCCCACTATGGTCGTAGTTCCACATGGGATAGATGATATAGAGTCGATAACTAACACATTCATGCCAGTAGTGCAAAAAAGAGGTGCTGAAATTATTAATGCAAGAGGCGCTTCATCCGCAGCATCAGCTGCTAATGCTATTATTAATCATATGATACATTGGCTAGAAGGAAATACATACTTTTCAGCTGCAACTTACGATAGGAACGACGATATTTTCTTTTCAACCTATATTAGGGGAAATGATATAGATTCAATTCCTGTAAAAAGAGCATTTGATGAATATAAGGATATTCCAGAGATAGTCAATAAGCTTAAAATAACAAAGGAAGAATTATTAAAAGAACGTAATGAGATAGAGGGACTGTGATGGATGAATTTTGTATTAATGAAGGACAATTAGATAGAGGTTTAAGACAATTCCCTGTAGGACACTGCTACACTTCATCTGTGGATCCGGAAAAGGGATTAATGTATAGGGGAATACCAATTCGTGACTTTATCGATATGTCTGTCGAGGATGTTTTGATAAAACTTCTTGAACCTCTTAATGGAAGTTATTCATTTTCAGATTTTACTGCTGCTGATTTAGTTATTGAAAGTAAGATCATAGATGCTATACATAATCTTCCTAAGACAATGAAAGAAGCACCCATGAAAGTCTTTTCAATGGGTTTACTTTTGCTTGGTGCAGCCTATAGCAAAAAGGACCATAAGAAAGACCTAATGACTCTTGTTGCTCTTTTGCCCCATCTAGTTGCAACTGTGCTCCGTTTTTGTGACCCTAAAGAGGATTTAGAGGCACGCTACCCTACTGAAGTTTCAAAATCTTTTGTAGAAAGATTTATTCAGTTTTTAGGTAATGAGCATGTTGAGAATCAAGAGCTTTTCTTAAAAGTTATGAGTATTTTTATTGTTCTACATATGGATCATGGAGGAGGTAATCTTTCAGCTTTTGTTGGAAAAGCAACATCATCAGGAGGAGTGGATGTTTTTTCTTCACTTGCTGCAGCAATGTGTGCGCTAGAAGGGCCCAAACATGGTGGGGCTAATTCTAAAGTAATGGACTTTATAAACGAAATCCCTCAAGACTGTTTTGAAAATGATGATAAATTAAAAAATTATATTATCCAATGTCTTGAGGAAAAGAGACCTATTTTTGGATTTGGCCATGCAGTCCTTAGAGCAGAAGACCCAAGGGCTTGTATTTTCTATGACTTAATTATACAGCATTTTCCTGATGATCCTCTTTCAAGAAAGGTGTTGGCTCTTAGGGCTATAGTCCCTAAGGTGTTAGGTCCAGTAGAAAAAATCTCAAATCCCTATGCAAATGTTGATGCAGCATCAGGAACACTATTGACCTTAATTGGGTTTGACAACACAGCTCTCTATACTGTATTATTTGGCCTGGCTCGTTGCTTGGGGATAACAGCTCAGCTCATCATAGAAGCAACCGCTTTGAATGATGGAAAGGGGGTGCCTATCTATCGTCCTAAATATCTTTATAGGGATGAGATAAAATAGAGTAAGTGCAACCACTCTTTCCCTCTGATATAACAACTTATTTAGGAGAGAGTTTTATGCTGTATAGTGAAGTAGAGAGGATTTTTAATCGTTCTTGTAAGAATACCCTTTCAAAGAAAAAATTCTTCTTTATCTTTTTAACACTCATTGCATGTGGGGTACTGATTGTATTTTGCAGAGCACTGTCGTTTGGAGCTCATAGCTGGGTATCTCTAAGTCTTGTCTTTTTGCCAATTTTTTTATGTGCTGGTATTCTTCTTGCGATGGGCGTTCTTTTAAATAGGATTTATTATCACGAAGTAAAAGGACAACCTATTGAATTAAGGAAAATATTTGGACAGTCTTTGCAGTTACTAGTTGGTGTTGCCTATCTTACCCTGCCTCTTATTCTTGGTTATATTTCTTTATGGACTCTTCTTGGTGTTTTTTATCTAATTCAGGAAATCCCTGCAATTGGAGGGGGTGTTGCTGTCTTGTTTTCTTTTGGTCCTTTTCTTCTTGTACTTGGTTGCTTGCTACTTTCTATTGCAAGCCTACTTATTCTCTTCTTTGTCACACCTTACATTGCAATTAAAAATAGTGTGAAGATTCAGATCGCGCAGCAGGTAATTGCTGCAGTGAAAAATAATGCTCTTTCCTATATTTTACTCTTTTCTATTGCACTGATTCCTCTACTATTATGTGTAGGATTACTTACACTTGCCGCCGTAATGACAGGATTAAGTTATCTTCCACAGCAGCAGGCTATAGGTACTGCAATGCAGTGGTTCTTTATTATGCTGCCTTTTTGTCTAGTTATGACACCTTTTATTAGCTTCTTTTTCAATTTTTCTTTGGAGAGCTACTCCTATATGCAACGTAAGATGAAGCTTGTTGACTGTAATACGGAGCAGAAGGAATCTACTAAAGAAGAGGTTTCATGCATGTTGCAGTAGTTGGAGGCTCACTATCTGGAGTTGCAACAGCTTATCTCCTAAATAAGGAAGGCTTTAGTGTAGATCTTTTTTCTCATGGAACAATGAAGATTCCTGTGGGATTATGTCACCCCTTTACTGGAAGAGAGGCAAAAATTATTCGAGATGGTTATCAAGCTATAGAAAAGGCAAAGGAATTTATAACAGTTTCTGAAAGAGCACTTGGAAGAAAAGTTACTCTTCAAAACGGCATAGAAAGAAGGGGATGGCACGCTGCAGGTGATTTTAAAGATCTACTTTCCCTTAATAATCAATCATATTTAATTAAGAGCGGAATGACTGTTTATCTTTCAGAGTATTTGGAAGGGATGAGAAGAGCCTCTAAGGGAGTTACTTTTATAAATCAGAAGATTCGATCAATAGATGAGCTTGAATCTAATTATGACAGAGTTATTCTTTGTGTAGGTGCAGGCCTTAAGTACTTGATAAACGATTTTGATCAGAGGTATCATCTTGTTAAGGGGCAGGTGTTAATTTGTCATCCTCCTAAAGGATTAACTATTGATCGATCAATCATTGCAAAAGGACACATTTCTCCACTTAGAGATGGACGGGTACAGATTGGATCAACCTATGAGCATACTTACCTAACTAAAGATCCAGATATAGATGTCTGTGTTCGTCTTTTAGCTCCAAAGGTGGAGAGTTACCTTCCCTCCCTAGACCAGTTTAAAATCGATCAGGTTTTAGCAGGTTTTAGGGTGTCTGATCGTAAAAGTAGATTCCCCTCAATTAGAAGAATAACAGAAAAAACTTATGCAATGACAGGATTTAGATCTCGAGGGATTTTATACCATGGTTTTTTTGCATATAAAATGAAAGAGGAAATCTGTGAGTCATAATGAAAAAAGATTAAGTTCCGAATACGTAGAACAAGAGGAGAGAGTAGACCTTACAAAAATTAAAAAAGTAATGCTAGTAGGGGTTTATTTTTCTTCCACCGAAAAGAAGCAAGCTGAAGAGTATTTAGTTGAATTAGGGCTACTCGCAGTTACCTACGGATTTGAGGTGGTTGGTAGGATGCTTTGTCCATTAAAGAAGTTTGATGCCAGAACATATATTGGTAAAGGAAAGGTAGAAGAGATTGCGACCAGTATGAAGGAGGGCTCTATTGATGCCCTTATTTTTGATGATGAGATCTCACCTAACCAGCAGAAAAATGTTGAGCGTACTCTTAATAAACCGGTGATTGATAGAACTGGACTTATTCTAGAAGTTTTTTCAAAGCGTGCTCAGACAAGCGAAGCTAAATTACAAATTGAACTTGCAAAGAGTAGGTATCAGCTTCCAAGATTGAAGCGCCTTTGGACGCACCTTTCTAGAGAAAGGACAGGTGGAGGAGCTTCTGGAGCTTTTCGTGGTGCAGGTGAAAAACAGATTGAGATGGATAAACAGATTTTGAAGAGGAGAATTAGCCAGTTAAGAAAATCAATTGAGGAAATACAGAAGAAACGAGAGGTGCAAAGAGCACACCGATTGCGTCTAGAGGTGCCTTCTTTTTCTATTGTGGGTTATACAAATGCTGGTAAATCAACGCTAATGAATGCTCTTACTGATGCAGGTGTCTTGGAGGAGGATATGCTGTTTGCAACATTAGATACGACGGCTAGAAAATATACTCTGCCAAATAAACAGGGTATTGTTATTATTGATACTGTTGGGTTTATTCGAAAACTTTCACACCTTTTGGTAGCATCATTTAAGAGCACACTTGAGGAAGCCTGTTATACGGATATTCTACTTCATATAATTGATGTTTCACACAAGGCGGCTTTTTCTCAGATGGAGGAGACGCTAAAGATCCTTGAAGAACTGAATTTACATGAGAAGCCGATGATTGTTGTTTTAAATAAGATAGATCTTTGTAATGACCAAGATCAGCTTGCAAGATTTAGGATGGCACTACCTAAAACTGTACAGATCTCAGCAAAATCAGGAGAAGGATTTGATCAGTTATTAGAGATGATGCAACATGAGATTGAAAAGCTTCGTAAGATCGTTTCTCTAAGGATTCCTCAAAGTTATTACCAATTAGCCAGTGAATCAATGAAAAGAGGTCGCGTTATTTCAACAGAGTATGAAGATAATGATATCCTTCTAAAGGTAGAGATTCCTGCGGATATGGAGAAAAAATTAAAGCCGTTTATAAGAAATTAGCTTTAATAATCTTGATAACCCCTGTAGATATCATCTGGACAGCAATGAGAGAGATAAGAAGCCCACCAAACCTTTCAAAAGCAACCAGCCCTTTATCCCCGACAACCCTTTTAACATAGGAAGAGGAGAGAACAATAAAGAGAGAGGGGATCCATGCTAATACAATAGCAAGGATGATGTTTAAATCGGAATTCATAGTATGTGAATAGACCATTGATGCTGTAATTGTTCCAGGTCCAGCCATGGTAGGAATTGCTAGGGGAACAATCAGAGGTTCGTGTTCTGCAACCTTTTCTTTTTCATGTTTTGGAAAGATCATCATAAGGGCAATAATAAAGAGAAGAATCCCTCCAGAAACTCCAATAGCTCCTTGGGTAATGCCGAGTAATCTTAGAACGTTATCCCCAAAAAGGGCAAAGATAATTAAAATAAAGAGTGCTATGATCATTTCTCGTAGTAAAATCAATCTTTGCTTTTTTGGTGAATATTTAGCTAAAATTGCTACAAAAAGTGGAATATTTCCTATTACATTATAAACAAGAAAAAGTGATAGTGCAGCTGTTAAAATTTTCATGATAACCCTTAGTAAAAAAAGGTATTATAGTAGATTGTAGTTTTCTTGAATACCTCTAAATACGAGCTGATCTATTTATATGAAAGCAGGTGGATTATAGTTTGCTAAATTCAACCACAATAGCATCTGTCTATACTTACTTATATAAATACTGACTAAATAATGCTTTTCGAGGCAAGAAGGGCACAGTTTTAAAATAAAGGATTTTGTTTACCTACTCTTAATCCTTGTTGCTTTTAGGATGAGTGTTTATACTCTTTTGGTATGAAGACGTTTAAAATTATAACTTTGGGATGTAGGACAAATCAGTATGAGTCTGCAGCCTACCATAATCAGTTAGTACAACTAGGCTCTAAAAAAGTTGAGGAGAAACCTGATTTTTATATTATCAATACATGCACAGTGACTGCTTCTGCAGATCAAAAGAGTTTGGCTTCTGTGAGAAGGGTTAGAAGAGAGGATCCTGAAGCTAGGGTTATTGTCACCGGATGTGCTGCAAAGAAAAATAGGAAACGCCTAGAGGTAGATAACTCTGTACTTGTTGTTGATAATGAGGAAAAAGAGCGTCTTATTGAAAAGGTTTTTCCAGAATTAGAGAATTATCCAGAATTTTCTATTGATAAGTTTCATGCAAGAACAAGGGCATTTATTAAGGTTCAGGATGGGTGTAACTCTTATTGTTCTTATTGTATTATACCATTTGTAAGAGGGCGTTCTAGATCTAGGAGCATAGAGTCGATTGAGAGAGAGGCTTCTTTATTGGTGACAAATGGTTACCAGGAGATAGTTGTTACTGGGATTAATGTAGGTGATTTTGATGGTGGAGATGGTTCAAAAAGACTCTCTGATATTGTTTATTCCCTAGAAAAGATAGAGGGATTAAAGCGGATAAGGATTTCTTCAATTGACCCTGATGAGGTTGAGGATGATCTTATTGAAGCGATCTCCACTTCCAAGAAGGCTTCCCATTCTATGCATATTGTTTTACAAGCGGGATCTAACCGTATTTTAAAGCGGATGAATCGTAAATATACAAAGCAGGATTTTTTAAAGACTGTTCGACGCCTTAGGGATGTTTTTCCAGACTTCACGTTTACAACAGATCTAATTGTGGGGTTCCCAGGAGAGAGCGAGGATGATTTTGAGGAATCTCTATCAATGATTAGAGAGGTGGGATTTGCTAAAGTGCATATGTTTCCTTATAGTAAGCGCGAGGGAACTAGAGCTGCTAGATTTTCAGATGTTATAGAAAAGGAAGAGATGGAGAATAGAAGGCAGAGAGTGCTCAAAGAGAGTGAGAAATCTGCTATGAAGGTTAGGGAGAAGTTTCTGGGTAGGACGATGGACGTTTTGTTAGAGAGTATTGAAGGAGATTTTATGTTGGGTCATACTGATAATTTCCTAATGGTACGGGTGACAAAGAGTGCAAAGCTGAGAACCAATCAGATATGTAAGGTAAAAATGATAGAAAATAGTGACAATTTCCTTATAGGTAAGGTTTTATGAATATAAAAATTAGTGAGAGAATAGCTCCCTATTCTTTTTCGAATCATACATTACTTCCTATTCCAAATAGTAGATCAACTCTTGAAGTGAGGCCTAATCGTATTATTTTCTTGATAGAAGATAGGGTAGAGAGTATTGATCTTCAGCGCACTGGTCCGATTAAGCAATTTATGACTCAACTGGATGTTGAAAGAGAAAGGGTGGTTATTCAGGGAAGCTCTCTAGAAGGTTTTTTTAGAGTATTTATAGAGCAGAAAGATGATTTTATTGAGGTTGCTTTTAAGAATCTCCCCCTTGAGAGAAGAGAGATTAAAAGTAGCAGAACAAAGAGCATCATAGATAAAGAGAAATTGTTTCTGGGAGTGACTAAGAGTCAGGATATTGATTTAATTTGGCGCAGGAAAAATTGCTCTGAAATTTTCCCAATATGGTTTTATTTAGCACAAAACTTTTTTCATAAGAACAATGAGATAGTAGGAGAGGTAGATGAGATTGAAAGGCATTGTTATTTGCATTTTAAATCTCTTTTTATCCCACAAAATTGTTCTGATCTCCACCTGGGATACAAGACGTCTTGGTTAGAAAATAGGGGCGCAATGGATATTTTCTCGATAGGATATTCAGCAATACGCTCATTATTTTTCAGAGCAGAGAAGGATAGATTCTTTTTCTTAGAAAAAGCTTTCCCACAGTTTGATCGTGGAAAACTATTAAATATTAAAACAGGTCCAATAGTGATCAATATTGAATGGAGTAAGAAGAAGATGCGCAAGATGGAGGTTTATTCTTTAGAGGCGCAGAAGATTATAATTAATGTGGGTAGTAGAGTTAATAGTTGTAGGGTAAGAGTAGGCAAGAAGCAAAGGGGAGTAAGCCATAAGCTTTCTGATCAACTCATAATAAATGCGAATCAGAATTATGTATTAGATCGTTTTGAAAAATAGATCTTTGTTCCAAAAAAAAAATGTTGTAGAAGAAAACTATGTCTATTCTAACAACAAAATGTCATATTGATCTTTTAGTTAATGGTGAGCATCCATCTCCTAAGGAATTTTTAGGAATCCATTCGATCGGAAGCAAAAAAATTGTCAGACAGTGGAAGTGTGGTAGTTTAGAGAGCCACATTTTAGTAGGGGGTAAGAAATATCCCATGGATCGCGTAAATAGTGAAGGATTATTTACCTATACAGATGGGTTAGTGGAATCACATCTTGATTATAGACTAGAAAGTAGTTTAGGTTTTTTTCATCACGATATTTATGGATTTGATTCGTTAATTTCTCTAGAGGACCAAGAAAGACTTAAGAGTGGTAGCCACTACGAAATATATAATATTTTGGGTTCACAATTTAGAAAAATTGGGGATGTTGAGGGAGTAGCATTTCATTTGTGGGCACCTAAGGCTAAGAGTGTTTCTATTGTTGGTGATTTTAATTTATGGAATGAAAGGATGCACCCGATGCATCGAAGTAAAGATTCTGCATATTTTGAGCTCTTTATTCCACACTTGTCAGAAGGGATGACATATCAATTTGTGGTAGTTGATGCAATGGGGGTAGTTAAGAGAAAGAGTGATCCTCATGCTTTTTATTATGAAAAGCGGCCTAACCAAGCATCAATTTTAGCAAAGGTAGATGATTTTAAATGGAATGATGCTGAGTGGATAGAAAAAAGAGATACACATAGTATCTTGAGTCAGCCGATGAATATTTATGAGGTACATCTTGGCTCCTGGTTAAAGAGAAAAAAAAGGGTGATGAATTATAGTGAAGTGGCTTCAGAGCTTGCTAAGTATTGTATTGAGATGGGGTATACGCATGTTGAATTAATGCCGATGCAAGAACACCCCTTAGATGAGTCGTGGGGATACCAGGTGAGTGGTTTTTTTGCTCCAACAAGCAGATATGGTTCTATTTGGGATTTTCAGTATATGATCAACCATCTTCACATGTATTCTATTGGTGTAATTCTAGACTGGGTGCCTGGACATTTCCCTTCAGATTCATTTTCTTTGTCTAGTTTTGGTGCAGATTCTTTATATGAAAAGGATGATCCATTAATGGGTTGGCATCCAGAGTGGAAGACAAAGATCTTCGATTATGAAAAGAAGGAAGTATGTAATTTTCTTATTGGCAGTGCTCTTTTTTGGTGCGATAAAATGCATATTGATGGTTTGAGGGTGGATGCTGTACAGTCGATGATTTATTTAGATTATGCAAGAGATAAGGGCAATTGGAAGCCAAATAAGTATGGTGGTAAGGAAGATCTTGCAGCAGTTGAGTTTTTAAAACATTTTAACCATGTAGTCCATGAGAAATTTCCAGGAGTGGTAACAATAGCAGAAGATGCATCTCTGCATGGAAGGATTACAGAACCAAGTGCATGGGGCGGATTAGCTTTTGATCTTAAGTGGAATATTGGATGGATGAATGATTCTCTAAGTTATATGTCTACTGATCCCTTATATAGGAAGTGTTATCATGATCAGTTACTTGCAACCTATGACAGAGCATTTGATGAGAGGACAATTTTACCACTTTCTCATGATGAGGTTGTTCATGAAAAAAAGAGCCTTTATTCAAAGATGCCCCTTTCTGGTGAGTTAAAGTTAGCACAGTTAAGGCTTTATTATTCTTATGTGATGGCCCATCCAGGAAAGAAGCTTTTCTTTATGGGTTTGGAGTTAGCTCAAGAAGAGGAGTGGTGTTTTAAAAAAGAGCTGCCATGGAACAGTTTAAGAGATAAGGAGAAGCAACAGTTTCATTCTTTTATAAGGAAAATGAATCAACTATATCTAAGGACACCTTCTCTATGGGAAAGAGATTTCACAAAAAAAGGGTTTGAATGGATCGATTATAGGGATTATAATCATTCTATCATCTCTTTTTTACGAAAGGGCGTAAAACAAAAAGTATTGTGTGTGCATAATTTTAGTGGAGCGTCATTTAAGCACTATATTTTACCACTTTGTGGTGTGACAAATATAAAGTTGTTAATGAATACAGATAGTATTCAATATGGTGGTAATAAGGCATATATAAAAGAGCCTATGATAAGTAAAGAAGAAGTGACTATAGAATTGCCAGCATTGACAACATTGATATTTGAGGTGGAGATTGAAAACCAAAAGCGAGTACAAGGCGTTAGTTAAAAAAATAAAAGAGCATAATAGGCATTATTACGAGGATAGTTCTCCAAAGATTTCGGACCTTGAGTATGATAGATTATTTCAGGAGTTAGTCGAAATAGAGAGCGAACATCCAGAGTGGGTAGAAAAGAACTCGCCTACGCTTAATGTTGGAAGTGATTTAAAAAAAGGATCGGGCTTTAAGAAGAGTGTTCATAAGGAACCGATGCTCTCTCTCTCTAACACTTATTCTTTTGATGAGATTTCTTTATTTATTGCTCGTGTGGAAAAAGGGTTAAGAAAACCTTTTCAATTTTCGGTAGAATTAAAGATGGATGGTGTGGCTCTTTCTATTTATTATGAGAATGGGAAATATAAGAGAGCGGTAACAAGGGGTGACGGTTATAAAGGCGATGATGTTACTGAAAATATTAGAACTATTAAAACACTTCCTAAGGTGTTGGAAGGTGTTCCTGGTATATTTGAGGTAAGGGGTGAAGTATTTATGCCTACTGTTGTATTTAATCAATTAAACAATGAAAGAGAAAATAGGGGAGAGGAGCTCTATGCAAATGCTAGGAATACAGCATCAGGAACAGTCAAGCTTCATGATCCTAATGAAGTGAAGAAACGTAAACTTGCAATAAAGGTCTTTGGTATAGGATATGTGAGTGAGCCTATAGCTGAAACTCAGATGGATGTTCATTCCTATTTGAAAAAGAAGGGGTTTCCTGCTTTTGAAAAGAATGAAGTAAGAAGATGCAAGGATGTTCAAGAGATTATAGAGTTTTCTAAAGAGGTTGAAAAGTTAAGAAAGAAGCTTTCCTTTGAGATTGATGGGATGGTGATTAAGCTAGATCAATTATCAGATAGAGATCTACTAGGTTATACAGGAAAATCTCCTAAGTGGGCTACAGCATATAAATTTGCTCCTGAGCAGGTTGAAACAGTGATTGATTCTATCACTCTGCAAGTGGGGAGGACTGGTGTCATTACACCAGTAGCAGAACTGAAGCCTGTGCGTTTAGCAGGTTCTGTAATCAGAAGAGCTACCCTTCATAATGGGGATGAGATAGAGAGAAAGGACATTAGAGTTTCTGATTATGTTATGATTTCAAAAGGAGGTGATGTGATTCCTAAGGTAGAAAGTGTGATAAAGGAAAAGCGAAAAAAGCGTGCATTAAAATTTAAGATGCCTGAGGTTTGTCCTTCGTGTGGATCGCATCTTAAGGAAAGAAAGGGCAGTGTTGGAATTTTTTGTGAGAATAAAAATTGTTCAGAAAAGATAAGAAGAAAGATTGCATTTTTTGCAAGTAAACCTGGGATGAACATAGAGCATTTAGGCCCTGGTATCGTTATACGGCTTATTAAAGAAGGACTTGTGGGATCAATAAGTGATATTTATCGATTAGATAGGAGTAAGCTTAAGGGTTTAGATGGATTTAAGGAAAAAGCGATAGATAGGTTGCTTACAAGTATTGAAAGGTCAAAATCTACAACACTATCTCGCTTAATTTATTCTTTAGGTATTCCCTTTATTGGTGCATCGGCTGCAAAGATGCTTGAAAGAGAATTAGGAAGCATAAAGGCTTTGATAGGTATGTCTAAAGAGAAGTTATTAGAGCTTGAAGGGATAGGTGAGGAGGGGGCAGATTCCTTAGTTACATATTTTAAAGATCGCAGTCATTTAGATCAGCTATCTGAACTAGAAACGCTTGGTGTGAGACCAGAGGTAAGAAAGATTAGAAAAGATCATCCTTTTCTTGGAAAGACTTTTGTGATAACAGGGACATTAGAGAACTTAAAAAGGGATGAGGCTAGGGATTTAATAGAAAATCTTGGAGGAATAGTGTCATCCTCAGTAACGCGTAAGACAGATTTTTTACTTGCTGGGGAAAAGGCAGGGTCTAAGCTTGCGAAAGCTGAAAAGCTAAATATTACAATTCTTAAGGAAAAGGATTTAGAGGAAAAAATATGAGTGATAAAGTGTCAAGAAGGGGTGCATTTTTTGCTATCTACTTTGTGATTTTTATGGATAATTTTGGGTTTGCGATGATATTTGCTCTATTGAGCCCTCTTATTTTAGATCCTAGCTATGGCTTTTTTACTGCTGATGTCTCTCTTGGAGTAAAGAACTTTCTTCTTGCAGCGCTCTTTGGAGCTTTTTCGTTAACGCAATTTCTTGGGGCGCCAATTTTAGGAGATATAGCTGATCACTTTGGAAGGCGTAAGACATTTTATATATCAATCATTGGAACAACACTAGGTTTTATTTTTTCAGCCCTTTCAATCGCTATAGGCTCAGTGATCTT
Source organism: uncultured Chlamydiae bacterium (assembly GCA_902609415.1). Taxonomy (GTDB): domain Bacteria; phylum Chlamydiota; class Chlamydiia; order Chlamydiales; family CACLRR01; genus CACLRR01. The sequence goes on along the minus strand of CACLRR010000004.1, from coordinate 7,064 downwards.
TTTTGCATTTAGTCGTTTATTTACGGGAGCCTTTGCTGGTAACAATTCAATCTGTTTGGCAGCAATAGCAGATATGAGTCCTGATGAGAAGCAAAGAGGGAAAAATTTTGGGTATGTTACAGTCGTTTATGGAGCAAGCTGGATATTATCTATGCTTACAGGTGGTGTTTTTGCAAATCCTAAATTCTTTGGGCCATCTGGGCCACAGATCTCTTTTTGGATAGTTTCTTGCCTATCGATATTAAACCTTGGAGCAATTTTGCTTTGGTATAGAGACTCAATTCCTTTGCAAAGTGGATACCACTTCACCTTTTCTAAAGGCTTTATGCAGATAAAGGAGGCTTTTTTAACTAATGGATTAAGGCGCTACTTTTCAGTATATATTCTATGGGTGATAGGGTGGGGTTATTCGGTGCAGTGGTTAACACCATTTCTCTACCAGATCTACCATGTATCACCCTTATATAGTACTATTTGGCTAATTATGCTGGGTATTACATGGTCTATTGGCGGATCGGTTGTGAATAAAGCGGTGCTAGAGAGGGTATCTAGCCTTAAGGCTGCGACATATGGTATGTTAATAATTTCGCTGATGGTTTTTGTTGCTATCTTTATGTCTGAATTTTTCTTTGGACTCATGATATCTTTAGCTGCGACTTTTGCAGCGGTTGCGATGAGTAATATTTTAAACTTAATCTCTACAATAGCGGATGCTTCTGTTCAAGGGAAGGTGATGGGCTTGAGTCAGTCAGTAATCTGTTTAGGGTGGGTGATTGTTTCTATTGTTGCAGCGATAATATCTGCAATCAGTCTTGAAATAATCTATCCCTTTACAGCACTTGCATTATTTATAGGATTTATCATACTTGTTACAAGTAAAAACAAAGGGATAGTAGAGAACTAACTTTTTTTGTGTTCAAGAAAGAAGATTTTTGCTTCATACAATACTGCTACTAATAGTATAAAAGAAAAGACCGGGTGAGAAATAATGGGTCCTAAAATTTCAAGACCGAAGAGATATTCAACTGCTTCATGAAAAGCAGCAAGTATCACTAGAAACCTTGAGATCATTGAAGAAGATATTCTTTTTATCATTTGCTTTACCTCGATATTATTATGAAATTAGGGCAGATGTCTCCACCCTAAATATGCTTATTTTATCTATGCCTCATTTTTTTCTTCTGCTTTCATTAATTCATAGCCAGCCTTTCCTAGTTTCTTGGCACTCATGAAAACCATGGCAACAGCGAGTAAGGGAATGATTGCATGACTTAATTCAAGCACGTTAGACACTGGTAGAAAGCTTGCTGCAAATGCTGTCAACAAGACAAGATGAAATATTACTAGAAAAATATGAGGTTTAAGACCTTCGTCTTTTACTTTGATTGCTCTAGTTATCAAACCGTAGATTGCAATTATACTTAAGATAGCAAAGAGTGGAGTTTGAGCCGCTCCTCCTGACCATGCTTCTATGTTTATTGCATTTATTCCTAATGCTTTTAAACTCACACCAAGGGCGCAGAAGTAGTATACCAACCGTGTTATATTGTTCTTGAAAACACTATTAATTTTATCCATTTTATTACCTTTTGTTAATTTATTTTTATTTATTAAATAATATTATTAATTATTATTTTATTGTTTCTATATTATGGATGTTAATTAATGGTGAGTCAATCTTTTTTTGAAAACTATGCTTGTGAAGCAAGTAGAGTTTGGTGATGGAAACCAGTAACAGTCACCGTTTGCAAGGTTCCAATGTGCGAATCATCCCCTTGATAGACAACCTTTCTAAAGCAGCGACTTTTCCCCGTAAGGTAGTTATTTTTGTTCCTTCCTGTGACTAAAATTTCAAGGGAAGTGCCTATTAATTGCTGCATCTGTTTGTTTAGCTGCATTTCATAGAGTGAGTAGAGCTTTTGCAGTCGCTCTTCCTTGACCTTCTCTGGAACATCATCCTTCCACCGTTTAGCTGGCGTTCCATTTCTCGGGCTATAAGTATAGAGAAAGGCTAGAGAGTAGTCAATTTGTTTAAAAATATTGTAGGTCATCTCGAATTCTTCATCAGTCTCTGTGGGAAAGCCTACAATGATATCAGTACCAAGAGTGGCGTTGGGAACGATCTTTCTTAGTAAATCTACCTTTTCAAGATATTCTTCCAATGTGTAGATTCGGTGCATTTTCTTTAATATACGGCTAGATCCTGCCTGGATTGGAAAGTGGATAAACTCGCAGGCTGATGGAACATCCCTAATTGCCATCATTAGGTCTTTTGTGATATCTACTGGATGAGAGGTCATGAAGCGAATTCTCTCAATACCATCAATTTTATCCAGCTCATAGATAAGATCATGGAAGCGTATTTTCCAGTCGGGCTGATCCTTTCCGTAGCTGTTAACATTTTGTCCGAGCAGGGTAATCTCTTTGCATCCTTTAGCTGCAAGGTCTGTAACCTCCTCCTTAATCGAGGCAAAGGGTCTAGAGACTTCTTTTCCCCTGGTGTACGGAACAACGCAGTATGTACAGTACTTATCACACCCCCTTATGATAGAAACATAGGCGCTAAGCTTATTTTTTCTAGATGCTATAAGGTAGTCGAGATTGTCTTCAAATTTATCTTCTATACGTACCTGTTTGATGCCAGTATCAAGTAAATTATCTAAAACTTCTGAGAGATCTGTGATGTTGTTAGTGCCAAGAATAAAGTCTATATGAGGTACTTTTTTAAATAGGCTGTCTTTTTTTGCCATTGCCATACAGCCTGTAACACCAATAATGGGACGTTTTACCCTCTTCCTTCCTAGTTGGCCGATCTTACCAAGCACTTTTCTTTCGGCAAGATCCCTAATAGAGCAAGTATTAAAGAGAATCAAATCAGCTTCAGCCTCTGACGAAGCTTCTACTAACCCTTTTTGGTGCAGTTGCCCTGTCATAATCTCACTATCGAGCTCATTCATCTGGCAACCGTAGGTCCTGATCATATATGTTTTACAATTTCTCATCACAATCATCCTTTTCGAAGCTAGTCTAGCTGATAGCTTTTCTTTAAATCAAGAGGATAATTGCTTGGCAAATAAGCGGTAAAACGATATGCTAGTGGCTAAATTTAGAAAACCGCGGAAGATAAGATGACCCAAAAACAGACAAAGTATTTTAAAAATGAACAATTAACATATTTTGAAATTGATGCCAAAGATCAGACTCTTGGAAGGTTAGCGACACAGGTATCAAATATATTATCTGGTAAAGGTAGCCCTCAATATTCACCTAATGTATCTGGGGACTACGTGATCATTATCAATGCTGATAAGGTAAGAGTTACGGGTAAAAAAAGTGAGCAGAAGACCTATCATAGACATACAGGTCATATGGGTGGTGGAAGAAAAACTGCTTATGGTGACATGAAGCCTAACCATATAGTTACACTGGCTATCAAGGGAATGCTTCCTAAAACAAAGCTTGGAAGAGAGATGCAACGCAAACTAAAGGTATACTGTGGAGCTGAGCATCCTCATGAGGCTCAGAAACCTATTAAGTTGGAATCTTAAAAAGATAAGGAATAAAATAAATGAATAAGAAACCAGAAGAAGTCTTTTCAGCAACAGGACGTAGAAAAACATCTACAGCCACTGTACGCCTTAGAAAGGGAAACGGTAAAATCACTGTGAATAAGAAAGACCTTGGAGCCTATTTTTCTTCCGCTGAGAAGAGACAAGAGCTTTTAAGACCTATCACATTGACAAAAGCTGAAGGTTTAGATGTAATGGTGACAGTAAAGGGTGGAGGTTTTTCAGGTCAGGCAGGGGCTATTAGACATGGAATAGCTAGAGCCTTAATCGCCTATAATCCTAATGATAGAACAATTCTAAAGGAAGCAGGGTTTTTGACTCGAGACTCTAGAGAAAAGGAAAGGAAAAAGCCCGGATTGAGAAAAGCTCGTAAGAGAAGACAGTTCTCTAAGCGGTAGCGGTATATTTCTTTTTTATGTATTTTAAAAAAGGTAGACAGGAAAATTCAGATTGACATGCCTCCTCAATTAATTGTTTTGGAGGTAGTTTTTTTCCTTTAGATAGCACTTTTTTATCAAGCCAGTCCCTTATAAAAAAGGCGTTCCCAGTCTCAAGTAATTCTTCACCCCACCTAGGATGGTCATTTTCAAATGCGTGAAATAGCATCGCTGCATAAAGATTTCCAAGCATATAGGAAGGGAAATAGCCATACCCTCCCATTGCCCAATGAATGTCTTGTAAAACTCCTTCACTGTCATTTTTTACCTCAAGTCCTAGATACTTTTTCGTTAATTCATTGAATCTTTCCTTGATTTTTTGTGTGCTGAGACTTTTTTCAAAAATCTCTTTTTCTATTTCATAACGAATCATGATATGTAGATTATAGGTGATTTCATCTGCATAGATGCGAATGTATGATGGTGAGCTATAATTTAATGATGCATAGAATTTTTCAAGTGAAACTTCTGAGAATTTATGTGGGATTGCACTTTGTAAACGAGGATAGAAAACCCGCCAAAATTCAAGGCTTGTTCCAATGAAATTTTCCCAAAATCTTGCTTGACTTTCGTGAATGCCATGTGATGCTGCGCTAGCAAGGGGTGTATCTTTCCACTCTTTGGGTAGTCTGGATTCATAGAGAGCATGTCCTGCTTCATGCATAACTGCTAAAAGTCCCTTAATACAATTTGCCTCATCAAAACGAGTTGTGATTCGTATATCATCGGAGCTAAGAGCTGTACAGAAAGGGTGTTCAGATGTCGATAGATTATAGTTTTCTTTATCTAATCCCATTAGGGATACTGCTTCGTGGCAGAGATCCATTTGTTTATTTATTGAAAGTGGTGAGTCTGAGCAAAGAGTTGGATCTATTTCTTGTTGGTTAGCCTGTATCTCTTGAACTAGTGGAAGGAGACCCTGTTTTAATTCATTAGTAATAGGATCTAAGATTTCTACAGTCATTTTGGGTTCATAGAGATGGAGCAGGGAGTTGTATAGATGGTCACCTTCTTTCTTTTGATAAGCCTTGGCTTGTCGCATATATTCGTGAATAACTTTTTTTTGGTCTGGATAGAAAAAACTATAATCATTTTTTTGCTTTGCTTGTTTCCATGATTCTAATGCTCTAGTGGTTGCTCTTGCAGTCGCTTTTACTATTGAGGCTGAGAGGGAGGTCACCCTCAGGTATTCTTCTTTTATTTCACGTAAAAGAGCTTTCTCTTCCCAGTTAAGATTCTCTATGTGAAAAGTATGAAGGGATGGATTTAGGTCAATTAGCTTACTTAGAGCTGATCTGAAGGAGCTTTTTTTGAGATATTTGTGAGATAATAGCTTTAGGAATTCTGTCTGTTCCTCCTTTAGAATCATACCATTAACTGGCATGTACGTTTCTTGGTCCCACGATACAAGATTCGTGATAGATTGCATAATATAGTATGGTGTAATTAGGTTGATAATGTGCTCTATTTCCCTATTTTGCACTTCCATTTCTCCAGTTTGGTTTTAATTTCCTATAACAAAGCTTTAGTAGAAAATGCAAGTGATTTTAAATAGAAGAGACTGGCTAATAAAATAGCCAAGAGAGATAAGGTAGCTAAAGTTGTCTTGGTGTCTAGATTTACTATAGAGAAGGTAGAGAGTGAAGGTAAGAGAAAGGTAAAGGGGGAAGAGGAAGGAGATAAGTTTAGTGATTATTATAGGTAAATCTTGTGTAGTGGTTAGGAGTGTCATTATGGAAAGAGAGCTATAGGAATAATGATCAGATTTTGAAATGAGTGTTTTTAATCTGACGTCAGAAAGTGTGACTTCTTCTTCAGAAGATACTAGAGAGAATCCTTCTGAGTTGTTTTTAGTTAGTTTAGAAACGTTATTGAGATGAGGAATGTTCTTTTTAAGTGAAAACTTTTCGATATGCCAGATCTCATTATCATTAATAAGTAGGTATCCTTCTGCTAGATTTTTTCCTTTTTTAGCACAGATCAGTCTTTGGTTATTGGAGAGTTGAAATTGTTCAATTGAAACTTTAGGAGGGGCAGTGATGCTATGTTTATAGTTATATGCTTTTGTAAAGAAGGATTCATTGAGTAGGAAGAGGCAACATAGAACAATAGTACCTGAATGAGCAATAGGTCTGATGATTGATCGAAGGTGAATATGAGAGAGTTGAAGTATGAGAGGGAATTGAATTTTGTTTATATCTAATATTGATTTAGTTGATGCTAGAAGAAAGCTAAAGCTTATAAGTACTTCTTGATAGTTAAGAAGGATATAGAAATAGTGTATAGGTTGGTGGAGTGAGAAAAGGTGGATTGAAGCATCGATAAGAATATAAAGTAGACAGCAAGAAAACAGCGAAAAGATGAAATATTTGATCCAGCAAGTAAAGAGTGTTCGGTAGAGAATCGTCATGGTTTACAATATATCCCTGCTGAAATAGAAAGGTAGAGTGTTGCTATTATGATAAGTGAATAGAATATTGGTAGGGGGATGTGCCTTATAGCTGTTAAAGAAATTACGCATAAAATAGCGAGAATAAAAGTGATTCCAGTGTTGATCATGCTCCTACTAAGTCCTAGTCTGATGCCTAGGAGAAATAGGGTGAGTGTTACAAGTGGCCTTAATATACGTTTTGATATTTCAAGTTTTGCTATAGGAGTGATTTCTTTTATGAGTATAGAAAAGGGTTGTCCTTGTAATATATGCCTTTTCCTCAGATTTTGAGTAAGGGAGGAAAGATCCTTTTGAGGTATGATATTGTCTTTGTGGAACTTTGTAAGTAGTCTATTTTTAGATGAGGAAATGATGTTGAGACTATCACATGAGATGTCATTACTAGATAATGTTCTAATGTTTTCGATATTTAGAAGAGACAGATTATGTCCTAATGGATTTATAAAGGCTAGGATTAGATTTTTATTACTTGATTCAATTGTCAATAAATTGGGATGATTTCTTTTAAGGCTATCTTTAATGATTGTAGAGGGTGATGATTTCATAATGTTAGTAAGTAGGATTTGCTGTTTGATTTTAGCGTAGGGAGCTAGTGTGGTACTGTTT
>CACLRR010000003.1 GCA_902609415.1 uncultured Chlamydiae bacterium | reverse complement strand
TTAGAAACTGTTCCTGTCTGTGTTATTGTTCCACTAATTGCAAGATTCCCTAATCCACCTATCACTGTTGGTACTGTTCCTGTACCTGATAAGGTCAATGTCTCGCCACTACCTACACTTAGTGTTCCTGTCCCAGATAATAAACCTATTGTTCCGGTATCAGTTAAACTTAGAGTCTTTGTGTTAGCTATACTTACTGTTCCTACTCCTGCTAATATTCCAATTGTTCCTGTGTCAGTTATACTTAGGGTCATTCCACTAGCTACATCTACTGTTCCTGCTCCTGCAAGAGATGCAACACTCTGCGATGCATTTACATCAAAAATCGCTCCATTTGCTACTGTTACAGCTCCACTACTTGGCAGCATATTTGCTGTGCCTACTTGCAAGGTTCCACTAGAGATTGTCGTTCCACCTGTATAACTATACGTTCCATTGCTTCCATCATAGATTACTGTGCCACTTGTTGGATCAATTGTCACTCCTCCAGCACCTGAGATTGTTGTTGAATTTGAGGCGGCTACTGTCCCTGCTCCATTTATGTTAAGAACCTCTCCTGTCCCTATACTAAACGTTCCCTTATCGACTTTGTCTGCATCTGCACTCAATGTTCCATCTGTTAATGTGACTGTTCCTGTCCAGTTTGTTACTGTTGTTGGATTCCAAGTGACTGTAGCTAATCCGTTATCTATTATAATATTGCCAGACCCTTTTATTGTTCCATTGAATTGGCTACTTTCCGCTCCTAATGTGAGAGTATAAGTCTCTACATCTAACACTCCATTATTGATTATGTTTTTTATTGATTGATTTACCCCTATTTCTAAGGTTCCAGTTACTGAGATCTGACCAATAGAAGTTGCAGTTGTGTGCAGAGGAGAATCCAGCCTTAAGATTCCGGTATTTATAATAACAGCTTCTCGAATTGTATTACTACTACCAGAAAGAGTCAGTTTTCCTGCCCCCTGTTTAATTAGACTGTAGGGGGTTGTTGGACTTGAAAGATTACCAGATAATTCAACATTACTATTCGATGTATCTATAGTATAAACCATAGTTGATGATAATTGAGCATCCACAGTTGATGAGGCTACAGAAAATGTAACAGAACCAAAGAAGTTAACATTATTTAGAGCCTCTTGCAGGTTTGTATTTGAGCCATCACCTTCACCGACAACATCAACAGTTGTACTTGCACAAAGTACTGAAAAATAAAGGGTAGAGATAAGGATTAACCTTCTCATCAAAATAGGGCCCAACTCTTTTTATAACTATACAAGGGTAGGGTAACAAATTAACATTAAATAATGAATATTTTTTTATTAACCTATTCTTTTTGTAAACTTCTCTTAATCAACTATATAAAAGACATATTAATTAGAGTGGATAAATAATAAAAAAATGAACAATGAAATATCCTTAATCTCAGTTTTTGCTTTTTTCGCCATTACAGCGGTTCCTGTTTTGCAGCGCACCCCCTTACGTTAAATATATTTACACTGTTATAGATAATTAAAACGGCCAAAAAAAGGTTTTTTTAAGGCGCTTATTTGACGCCAAACTAACATCAGTGTTATCTCTGTCAAAAACAAATTTTTCTTACGTCATATTACGCGCAACATGTTGACCATTGAAAACAATAGGATAAGGTTAGACCTAAAAATGTTCTAACTGCTACCTAGAAGAGCCAGCCATATGATACTCCCCAAATAGAGTCATCATTAGATTTCTCTAATATATTATAAGAGAGATCACATTGTATAAAGTGTGTATTCCCTGAAGGGACAGCAAATTGAAATCCAGGAGTCAATATAAGCTGTAATTTATTAGGAGCAAGAGACAATAAATCCTCCACAAGCAATCCATACTTCATTCCAAACCCAATAAACGGCATACTTAGCTCATTATTTTCAGAACCAAATAATAGATACCCTGCCTTTAAGTCTACTGAGCTCATCTCCTGAGTCGTCTCACCAGATAGATCAAATCCATGAAAACCATCTTTAAACCTTACCCCAACTCCCATTGAGGTGTTAATTGCTACTGGAAATGCCGCTTCAGATGTAGGGCCCATTCTAAAATAAATCTTACATTTCTCTAAAACTGAATCCCTTTCCTTTGGGTCACTATCATCAGAACTAGCAGAAAATAGGGATGTCATTAAAAATAGGTGAAAAATAGTATAGAGAGATGTTTTCATAAATACTCCTAAATTGAAGGAAGAAGTTTACCTAGATTTATCCTATCTGTCAAGGATGATGGAAACACGCCTTCATTAAATCAACCTTTGACAAGTTTTTCTTTTTGCTTTCTTCTGCTTTAAACTTTATCGCCCCTGCTGATAAAGACAATAAACAATTACCATACCTAAAAGCAAAATCAATATTATGAGTTATCATAATCGTTGTTATAGAACCTTTTTGAATTACATCAGCAGTTAACTGCATTAACTTTTCAGAAATCTTAGGATCCAATGCACTTGTATGTTCATCTAACAGCAACAATTTAGGGGGTGAAAATAATATCATTGCTAATGCTAGGACCTGCCTTTCTCCACCAGATAAATAACTTACTTTGAGATCTATTTTATCTACAAGTTTAGATGAAAAGAGTGATAGGTGGTTTCGAATCTCACTATACGAGCGCTTATGTTGTGTTGCTAATAAACAATTTTCAAGTAGAGTCAACTCCGAAAAAGTACTATGTTGAGGGTTTTGTGATAACATCTTGATATCAGAGTTATTAGAAATCTGCTTCCCTTCCAACTCTACCTCTCCCTTATACAAACTATACTCACTAGATAAAATCTTAAATAATGTAGTTTTTCCACTACCATTATGCCCCAATAACACAAGGAAATCGCCTTCATATAGATCAAAACTTAACCTATCAAGTATAAGATTATTAGGATTTGCAACTGCAAATGATAGCTTTTTAACAGACAAAATCTTCCTCATTTGCATACCTCATAACCTTGATGATTTGAGCGTAAAAATCTAAAGAATATATATAAAGTTAGCCCTATAAAAACCTTTAAATAGTGTGGATCCACATGATATCTAATTAATCCATTCACAAGTGAAAAATAAAATAGCACACCCAATAGTAGCGCTAGGATATCCATATTAAGCACATACCTAGTTAGCTGCTTTCCAATAATCACAACACCTATTCCCACAAGTGCAAAACCAAAACCCATATTTACATCTGCATAACCATAAAACTGAGCACTCATCACCCCACATAGTGCAGCTAGTAAATTGCTCAATGACAAACCAAGAACACGCACACCTTCTGAGAAAACCCCTTGGGTTTCTAAGAGTTTTGGATTATCAGCAAAAGCTCTGAAAAACAGTCCTATTCGTGATCTAAGCAATAGAGTCATAAGAAGACTAAGTGAACATCCTACAACTATCAATAGACACAATTTAACTATTATCTCCGGATAATTCTCATATTGCTTTAAAAGAATGCCTAATGAGGTTTCTTTTCCTAGAAGGCTTATATTAGGTCGTCCCATGATCACCAGATTTATGGAACAAAGAATAAAGATCATTAAAATACCTGTAATTAAAGGCTGAACCTTATTTCTTTTCTGCATTAATCCAACTAATAGACCAATAAAGGCACCGCCCATCAAGGCTACAGAAAATGAAAACAGAGCACTCTTGCCTAGTATAATAGATTTTGCATAAAGTGATGCACCTGTTACAAAACTACCCTCCACAGTTAAATCTGGGATCTTTAACACCGAGAAACTTAAGTAAATACCAAGTGCAAGTGGAAAAAAAAGCAAGCTCTGAATAAATACTGATATCAATAGAGTACTCATTGCATCACCTCATCTTTTATCTCTAATTCCACACACATTTCATTACCTGATTCCTCAAACTGAGATATTTCTATTCCTAAACAATCACAAGCCTTCCTATTTACAAACAGCCTATTCTTTTCAACAGTACTAACTGGAATATCTACAGGTCTAACACCATCAATAATATCCAATGCCATTAATGCACCTTGTTTTCCAATATCCATCTCTGTAACACCTATTGCAAAAGAAGCGCCTTCAGTGATTGATCCTTCATCTGCAGCAATTAAAGGTATATTCAGTTTCCTTGCCACATCAATGAGAGTTACCACAGAGGACACTACCAAGTGATCCTTCAAAATAAAGATCGCCTGACTCTTATCTGAAATATGGCTAGATAATAAAAATATATCAGACATCTGCTGAACTAAAAGGAACTGAACATCTAACCCTTCCTTAATTGCCAGCTCTCTTAGTTCTTCAATCTCTGGTGTAATCTTCTCTGATCCTGAATAAATCACTGTAATCATATTTAGATCATCAATGATCTTCTTCATGAATTTAACATGTATTGCAAGTGGAAGCTCATCAACTACACATGTCACATTCTTTGCAGAGAGCGCTACCTGCTCCTCTGTTGAAAAATTAGCAGCAAGACCCACTATAGGTTTTTTCTTAATAAAATTAATAGCCATCTGCATTACACTAGATCCTATTGGCATAATAAGATCCACATCACTATTTTCCATCTGAGAAATCATTGCATGCTGAAGATTAAGATCACCTCCAGCATTAAAATATCTTACGACAACATCCTCTCTTGAATCTAAAACCTCCAAGACACCTTCTTTAATGGCATCCATTGCTGCATGCTCCATGGGAGCAACAACACCAACTACTATCCTAGAATCTTTACTAATCTGGCATCCCTTAAGTAAGACAACAGCCAGTAATATAAATGAAATAAAAAATATCAATAAACTTCTACGCATATAAAACTTCCTCGTTGGTAAAATAAAAAACTAGTAAATGAAATATGAATTAAAACGGATAATTATTAGCGCGCGGAGCGCCACCAACGAAGAAAAGAAGAGAGATCACATTGAACTAAGGATATATTATTCATCATCTGCTTCATAACTACATCGTATGCAAAAGAACAATTAATTGTCAAATACTACACTTTTAAGAGCTAAAACCCTACCACAAGCCTCATCCAAACGTTCTTTTTGAATGCATCCTGACTTAACTGCATCCACAAGGACTTTATGTATTCTTTTTATATCATCAAAAGTTATTTCAGAAATCACCTCTGCACCCTCCAGTTGACGACCTCCTAGCAATAAAATATCACACCCAGCATTTAGTGCAAGAATGGCAGCTTCATCTACAGATCCAGCATAAGAAAGGACACCTTCCATTGAAAGTGAATCAGTAATAACAACTCCATTAAACCCAATAGTATCACGAAGATAGTCAATAGTTTTTTTTGAAAGCGTAGAAGGATAGATTGGATCCAATGCAGGCACTAAAAGATGCGCTGTCATAACTGCATCTGCTTTTTGCACCAGCTTTGCAAAAGGTAACAATTCACACTTTTCTAATTCATCAAGAGATTTATTTAATTGAGGAAGAGCAAAATGAGAATCAACAGACACATCACCATGCCCCGGAAAATGCTTTAGAGTCGACACCATTTTTTCTCTACGAAAACCCTGAAGACAAGAACTTGCACAGGTGATAACAACTTCTGGTGTATTTCCATAAGAACGATCATTGATCACAGACTCTTCCCTTAAAGCTATATCAACCACAGGAGCTAAATTCATATTAACTCCAACCTCCATAGCCTCTTTTGCTATTAAATATGCATTCTTTTCTATTAACTCAGGATTCCTAGCTTGTTCTAAATTTGAGGGAAATTGAGTAAATCCAGCCTCTCGTTTTAATTGTGTAACTCTTCCTCCTTCTTGATCTGTAGATATAAAAAGTGGAATTGAATGTTTAGAGGATTTAGCTAGAGTTTGAAGAGCGCTTGATAAATCTCTTACCTCTGCCTGTGATTTCAAAGAATTAGCCCATTTATAATAGATAATACCACCTATCTTTATCTCTTGTATTAGGGTCTTTGTCTCTCGGGTAACTTTATCACCGTTAAAATGAACCATAAGAATCTGGCCCACCTTTTCTTCTATCGTTAAATCATCGTGGTACTGTGAAGAAAACAATGATGAGAATAGAAAATATGCAAGTAAAAATACTCCGGCTGCTGGACTCGAACCAGCGACCCAATGATTAACAGTCATTTGCTCTACCAACTGAGCTAAGCCGGAATAAAGACTTCCTTGCCACGTTTCGCCGTTTATCATATATTAAAGATGAATTATGGCCAATTGAAAAAGCAGTTTCTATGAATTTTTTTCAAGAAATAGAGCAATTTAGTAAAAAGCATCACCCTCTTTCTATCCTCAGTAAAGAACTGAGTGAGTGTCATTTCCACGCATTAGGACTTCCAGAAGACACTATACCTTCCTTTCATAGTAACTCCATCGAGCATGAATATAAACTACAAAAAAAACACCTTATCTTTAAGGCTTTCTATTCTAGGTATCGCTCTAATGAAATTCAACATAAAGGACCTATTGTTTTATTTACATGGGTCATCGCTGGGGGACTAGGTGACCTATCCATGCAGATCGTCTCAAAAAAACTTCTACAATCAGCCCTCCCCTCCAGCAACATTATAACCATTGCTCTAGTCGAAAAATCAGCTTTTATTCCAAAACAACTACAAAAAGAGATCACTTACCTTCACAGATACAACCAATCTGATTACACCCCCCTGCCTAAAGATATCATAAATATCATGCACTCAGGCTCCCTTCTTCTTCAAATGCCAACGCACTATCCCCATTTTAATAAAATCATTCAAGGTAGCAAATCTAACTATCAGCTTATAGGTGAATATGGATTTATCACTACCAAGGAATTTTCCCCAACAACTAATGCCATCTGTATGGGTCTTCATTCATTAGAAAAAGGGATTCTTATCAAAAAGAAGCCTAAACAACAAAATCTAATGCACCTCATTCCTACAAATAATTACTATTTCTGCTATTTAATCACTAAACGTGGATTTACAATTTATCTTTCAATGATTCTACATAAAGAAATGGGTAAACCAGATGATATTCACTTTGTTAACTTTAGTCTTCACAAATTCCTTCCTGTCTTAGAAAAATTTCCCTTCAAGGAATTTCATATTAAGAATGTGTTGATCCATGATGCTCACAAAACTGCTACTCTTAAAGTTAATGCAACAGGAAAATCTATCCATATTCACCATCTAACAAATATTGCTGGAGAAAATCTCCATAACCTAATGATCCAATCAAATGAACCGGTTGGGATTAGAGGAGACCAAACATTCTCAGAAGCAATCTCCTTCGAAAAACTATTTTTTTATGATGCACTAAAACACGCAAGACCCTTTATGAAAGATCTTCACAGTCTTGCCCTAAATCATACAACTCAAAATAGTGCTCTTGAAATCTTCATTAAACTTCAACAATCAAGCTATCAAGAACAAGAAGAATGGATGCTTATCGGAAAATTACTAGCCGACCAATGCAATAATAACCAATTAAAAAAAGAGTATTTGTTGTTTGCTCAACTCATACGCTCCCGTCACAACTTTAACAAATCATTTGTCGATCTTGTTAAGGCAAAACTTCTGTATCATCAAAATCCAATATTAAGAAAGCAAGACCAATCTATAATTAGCTCTTATGTTAATAATCAGATAACATTTGTAGACTTAATCAAAAGTGGGGATAAAAACAATGGATGAAAATAGTAAAGAGGCAACGCCTTCAGATAAAGAAAAAATTGAGAAGGATAAGGAGATTATAGATGCAATACTAGATGTTATTGTTGAAAATGGAGAAGGAGGATAATCCACCCTTCCTAGAGTTGAGATAAATCGTTTAGAATCTTCTGGGGAAATGATTTGTCATCAATCTTATCATAAGTTCTAAAGATCCTACCATCTGGACCTATAAGATATGACATTGACTTTACCTCAAAAAGCCCATCTGCATGATAGGCTTGAATAGTAGATGCTGTTGGATCAGAAAGAAGATCAAAACCTAAATGGTTTTCCTTCTGAAATTGTAAATGATTTTCATTGCTATCCATGCTAATACCATAAACAATGATATTCTTATCAAGTAGCTCTTGAAAAATAGTATCTACGATTTTAGCCTTTCTATATGATGCCCATCCTTGCGCGCGAGGATAGAAAAAAACAAGAACAAACTTCCCTCGATGTGACATCAAGCTATGGCTATATCCATTTTGATCCACCAATGAAAAATCAGGAGCATCATGACCAAAAGTTAGTTTTGAATCACGAGCATTAAGAGGTAAAGCTAATATAAATAACATTGCCATCTGTAATAGTAATCTCATTCTACCTCCTCAAAAGCAACTCATAAACTTCTATCCATATAACACAAAAAGAGATTAAAAACAAAAGCTTCAAAACAACCTTATTGCCTAGAAAACGAAGTCCAAAAGACTGCTTGAGCCTATAAAGAAATACCCAACCAAAAGCTACTGGTATAAAGCCATTTAGTAGGGCTTCACCAACACCACCTGCAACAGAAAGTGCCTTATGAAAAATTGTAGGATTATTAAGTGCTAAGACCGCAGGCAATGAGAGTGCAATGAATGAAATCCAAAAACGGTCTTTCCCTATGCTTTTCCTCTTTAGGCCATCAGCTAAAAAATCAACAAGAGAAAAACCAACACCAAATACAGACGTAATAATTGCAAGCAGGGCAAAACACTGACCAAAAATTGTAATATAGGGAAATGAGGAAAGGTTTTGTAAGGCCATAGTGATAGGCAATCCCTGATCTCTCACAAGAAGTAATGTACCTTGAGACACAGAACCGATAATAAGCCACTGCCACGCAATATAAATAAGCATTGGAAGAGTTGTACCTAGAATAATTGCTAGGCGCAATTCATAAACATTTTTTTTCCTATAGGTAACAAGTGAGGGTATAATATTGTGAAAGCCAAAAGCACTAAACAAAATTGGTGCAGAAAAAACTATGCTATTCCAATTAGATTGAACT
Source organism: uncultured Chlamydiae bacterium (assembly GCA_902609415.1). Lineage (GTDB taxonomy): Bacteria > Chlamydiota > Chlamydiia > Chlamydiales > CACLRR01 > CACLRR01. The sequence goes on along the minus strand of CACLRR010000003.1, from coordinate 89,348 downwards.
AAGTGATCTACCTTCACAAACTCAGCAGTAAAACAAAAAAGTGCCAATAAAAAAGAAAACATTAATAGGCTCATCATCAAATTAGCTCTATCGATCATTTTTGGCCCTTTTACAATAATAACAAAAACAACCGCAAAAAACAGTAAGAGCGCAGTCCTTACTGAGATCTGGAAAAAAGGTGAGAGAAGCTGACTGATCAGATTGCCACTTGCGGAGAAATAAGCAACCATAAGAGTTGCATAAAGAAAAATGAAAAGAAAGCCTGTAATTAGCTTACCACCTTTGCCAAGATATTTTTCTGCAATATATAAAAAATTAGACCCTCCCTTAAGGGGTAGCGTCACCTCTAGTAAAATAAGACCTGTTAACAGCATAAAAAGCCATACACCAAGTGTGATCACCACCGAAGGCAAAAACCCTGCTAACGAGGTTACAAGAGGTATACCTAACATGCCGGCTCCAATACTTGTGCCGGAGACTAAAAAAGTTGACCTCACCAGTGAGGATATATCTAGGGTACGTTCCATAGGAATTCTCCATATTTCAAAATTAAAGATTAGGGTGATTGGATAAAGATTGAATTTTACATGCCCAACAGGGCATGATGATGGGAAAAGTAGATTGAAGACAAGAGAATTTCCATGTCACGGATTATAACATAAAGGCTAAATAACTCAAGATGAAATTGAAAATCAGGATTACAGCTAATGCAAAAGAAAACAAGATCAGAGGAATTGAAGGTGATGAATTAAAAATCTATATTAATGCTACTCCTGAAAAGCAAAAAGCTAATAAAGCACTCATCGATTTTTTAAGCAAAGAGTGGAATATTCCCAAAAGATATTTTTGCCTTCTGAGTGGACACACAACAAAAAATAAACTGCTTGAAATTGATGCTTGGGAAGATAGAGTTCCTATTTCTTATCGCTAGTAATTTGAAGTTGCTGTTCTATCTCTTCCTTTTCTTCGTGAAGCTGCTCTAGCTCACCTGAAATTCTCTCTACAATCTGTTGATATTCATCCGCGCGATTCCACGAATTTTGTGCATCATTAATAGCACCTTGAAACTGTAGCCTATCCCCTTTTGTTTTAAGCCTTTCCACTTTTGCCGTATAAAAGTTTTTCAAATCATCAAGGGAGTCAATCTGATGATTAATCTCAGATAGCTCTGCTTGTAGATCCTTATCATCTTGCGGCCTAACTATCTCGCCCTCAGGAGCGACTGCATAAGAATCAACCCTTATTAGTGGAAGTACTAGGATCGCCAACGCTAAAAAAATTTTTTTTCCATTTTTCATAAACGTTAATTTGCACATGGATAAAAAAAGGTCAAGGGGAATATTAGTCGTCTATGTTAGGATAATTGCATGACACGGCTAATTACATTACTATTATTCTTCATTACACAACCACTTGTAGCTAAGAATATTATTAATGAAAGGCTAACAACGGCAGCTGTAGGCGACTATAGTGTTTATCAGATAGATAATAACTGCAATCTCCTGTATGTCCACAATATATGTTGGCCAAAGATCACCTTTGAAGAGATAACCTTTCCTAAAGGGATGAAACAACCAAAGTCATGGCAAGAATGGATTTCTTTGGGAGCGCCAGGAAATACTTCATGGGTCAGAATTACTTTGGATATTGATAATCAAAACATTTCTAATGCTTTCTCCTTTTCTAGAGGGGCTTTTTTTACCATTGATGAGGGTGATTCTATGCTTGCTTTCCTTTTGGGCACCCCATTTTCTTCAGTTCATAAGGACGAACAAAAGAAAATCGGCCCTAGACCACATGGAGATGAAGATGATAGCCGAAAGGTGTGGGTTCCCCCACTTATCATTGATAGTAAAAGGATACAAAGGCGTAGTTTTTCAGTCTTTAGAGGCAAAACTCTATCAAATACAAATTCGGCCTTAGGCTCAAAGCAAATCGAGCTCTATTATACTCAGGGGCCGATACTTCAACCGTTTCCTACCTGGATAGAGATAAAGCAAAATGCAAACCTCAAGCTCATTATACGAGCTATAGACTCTGGTCAAAACCTAACTATTAACAAGAACAATTTTTAACTCGATCTTTTCCATTGAGTTATATATAATGGTTCTAAAAGGTCTTCTAAAAATGACATCCATAATCCCTCTTATTATTCTACTTGTCGTTTCTCTTTACATGCTAAAAAAAAGATTCTTAAGGGTAAAAAGAGGGGGAGACAATAAGAATTCTTTGAAAGAATCAAAGGTAAATTTAATTTTCATCTATAAAGAATACCGTAAAAAGCGAAAAAAACTCTCTTCTAATGAAAAGACACAATTAAAAGAAGAGATGATGTTACTGCAAGATGCTATCCTTAACCAGGATGAAGAAGAAACCATACGTCTCAATGATAAGCTTCACAACACCTATCTAAACACATTAAAGAAGAAGAGGTCTTCCTTTGTCTCTTCTGCAGCAACCTTAGTACTATGTCTTATTGCTGCGATTATGATCCGTCAGACATGTTTTGAGCTTTATGAGATACCATCAGGATCGATGCGCCCTACTTTTAAAGAATTAGACAAACTTGTTGTCACAAAATCACAATTTGGTCTTAATATTCCCCTGCTTCCTCACCATCTTCTGTTTGAGAAGGATGAAGTGAAACGTATGGGTATTATCACCTTTACGGGTGAAAACCTAGTTCCAGGCTCTGCAACAAAATACTTCTACCTTTTCCCAGGACATAAGCAGTTTGTCAAAAGAATGATTGGGCTTCCTGGAGATACCCTGTACTTTTATGGTGGGAAGATCTATGGCTTAGACAATGCTGGCAATAACATTACCCCGCTACTGCAACAAGAAGGCCTCTCACACCTAGAGCACATACCTTTCATTAATATACAAGGAAAGCCAACACTAACAATGAAAGATGGTAATATTCATGCCTCCATTCATCAGATGCATAAGAAATTAGCAGAACTTACCTCCTCAAGCTTTTCTGAAAAACTACAAACCCAGGCGTATTATGATGAACCAGGCTCCTCTATAGAGAGCTCGATGGAGTTCTTTAACCTGTGGGGCATAGAGAACTTTACAACATCCACCCTTATTAAAAAGTCATCTATTCCATACGAAAATCTAACACCAACAATTAAGCAATCCAAAGAAGAGTATTTCATACGTTTTATTCACCACCCAAATCTTGAGAATGCATCCATAAGAAAAGGTCTCTATGGCAATCTTCCTCAAATTGGGACCTATACATCATATATCCCCATGGATAAGGAGCACCTTGAGACACTCTATAAAAGCCTCTATACATCAAGATTTGAGGTTGTTAATGGAAAAGCCCTTACAGTTGGAGAAATTCAACCATTTGTAAGCTATATCAAAAATAAAATTCTTCGCACAAAAACAATAGATCAATATAAACCTGCACTAGACAATAATATTCCTAACGGTGTGTATGAGTTTCAAGATGGAAAAGCATATAAAGTTTCCATAGAGGGCATGACTATTGAACTTGATAAATCACATCCACTAAATCAATTCAATATTAATAATCTCTTCGTGCTTTATAACAGTGGAATTGAATTTGATACACGTTTTCACCCACAAGAAAAACCGATTGGGTATATCCACCCAGCGCGCTATAGTTATTTTAGAGATGGGCATCTCTTCATGATGGGAAAAAAGATTTTTGACAAAGATGACAAGACCCTTCTACAGTTTATATCTGAAGAAGAAAGTAGAGCCAAGAACCCCTCCTACTTCCCTTTTATAGACATGGGAGCACCAATTAACACAGACGGCTCAGTCAATAAAGAAAAAATTAAACGCTTTGGCCTAACTATACCAGATAAGCACTATCTTGTCCTAGGCGACAATCATGCTGTTAGCGCAGATAGTAGAGAATTCGGATTTGTTCCTGAAGGAAATCTTCGTGGCGTACCATCCTTTAATTTCTGGGCCCCAGGAGAACGTTTTGGCTATCCAAATCAAGCAAACTATCCACTTATTACCAACTCAAAGCTTATTGTATGGATAGGTGGATCTTTTGCGGGGTTAATAGCCTTTATCCTCTACTTCAGAAGAAACCGTTTACCCCTTGACTTTACAAATTGAGATCTTTGTCATTTCACCATTTAAAGGGAATTTCTCCTCATTAACTAGAGTTGTAAACCTTACAGATGATGCAAGTATCTCCTTGTCAATAAGAGTTTTATATATCTCATATGCTGCAATCACTGGCGGAGTTGTATCAATAGTGACCTGAATACGATCAACCACATCAAAACCACCATTTCTGCGCATAGAGTTTATCTTACTAATAATCTCTCTTGCATAAGCCTCACGTGTAAGCTCTTCAGTGATATTGGTATCAAGAGCAATTGTAATGGGGCCTGCGCAGGCAGCAACGAGTCCTTCAATCACCTGGCGTTCGATAAGAACATCCTCTTCAGTAAGTGAAATAATCTCACCATCAAGAGCTACATCAATAACTTCCTGATTATAAAGAGACTGTAGATCCTTCTGCTCTAAATTCTCAATCGCTACCTTGACCTTTTTCATTAACTTACCAACCTTGGAACCAAGAACTCTAAAATTAGGCTTGGGCATGAGGGTAACAAACTTCTCTTCATCAAGGTTAAATGTTAACTGCTTAACGTTTAACTCTTCCATGATCAAGTCACTATGTCTCTTCAGTGCTTCAATAATCTTTGAATCGGCTGTAACAATATGAGCGTGAGCCAAAGGTTGTCGGACCTTTAGATGATGCTCCTTTCTTAAGCTATGACCAGTATTAACAACTCTTCTTACTTGCTGCATATCAAATTCTAGAGTGGCATCACTGAGAGATTGATCAAACATGGGGTAATCTGATAGGTGAACAGATATAGGATCTAATTCTCCACGTAGCTGTGTAAAAATCTCATCGGCAAGGAATGGAATATAGGGTGCAGCAATTTTAACTAAGACCATCAATACTCTATATAAAGTCTCAAAAGCCTCTCTTCGATCCTGACACTCTTCATCTTCCCAAAACCTGGATCTAGATCGTCTGATATACCAATTTGTCAAACTATCAATAAATTCAATAAATGGTTCTACCGCTTTATCTAATCGATAGTGATCCATTCCTACTTCAACATCCTTCACAAGTTTCTGTAATAAAGAAAGGATCCAGCAATCAATATCAGCAACAGGTTTTGTATAACGCTTCTTTTCGGGCTTCCAGTTATTAATTTTCGCATATGTAGAGAGAAAGACATAGCTATTCCAAAGTGGAATAAGAAACTGTCTTAAAACCCCTTCTACGCCTTTTTCAGAGAAACTAAAATCTTCCGCCCTTACCACAGGAGAATGAAGCAAATATAGACGTATAGCATCAGAGCCAAAACGATCCATTACTGCTTCGGGTTCGGGATAATTTTTCAATCGCTTAGACATCTTATGTCCATCTTCAGCAAGAACAATACCATTAACAATTACATTCTTTGTTGCAGGCTTATCAAATAGTGCTGTAGAAATAACATTCAATGTATAAAACCAACCTCGCGTTTGATCTAGTCCTTCTGCAATAAAATCTGCAGGGAAGTCTTTTTCAGTTGCTTCTACATTTTCAAAAGGGTAGTGATTTTGTGCATAAGGCATTGATCCTGATTCAAACCAACAATCAAATACCTCTGATATACGAGTATATTCCTTTCCATCATACTTAAATTTAAGATGATCAATAAAATGTCTATGGAGATCGGTCACCTTTGACTGAGTTTTTTCCTCCAGTTCAGCAATTGATTTAATAACTATAGAATCTCCATCCTCACTTCTCCAGATTGGAATTGGTGTACCCCAATATCTATTCCTACTTATCGCCCAGTCTCTAGCATTTTCCAACCATTTTCCAAATCTACCATCTTTGATATAACCAGGAACCCATTGAATCTCCTGATTATTATTGATAATTTTATCCTTGATTTTTTCAACAGAGACAAACCATGTAGAAACAGCCTTATAGATGAGAGGACTATCAGTTCTCCAGCAGAAAGGATAGCGGTGTCTTTTTGTGCTATGGCTAACTACTTTATCTTCCTGCTTTAAACGCTTTATAATCCCCTTATCAGCATCTTTAACAAAGAGGCCTGCATATTCCTGAATTTCTGGAAGAAACTTACAATTAACATCCACAGGACATACAGGTTCAATATTATTTTCTTTACATACATAAAAATCATCCTCACCAAATGCTGGTGCCATATGGACTATACCTGTGCCATCTTCAGTGGTAACAAAGGGAGCCTTTAAAACGCGAAAAGCACTTTGATGAGAAGAAAAATAGGGTAAAATTGGAACATAGTTATGCGCTATTAGATCTATTCCTTTAACTATTTCTAGTATTTCATATTCGGAATCGTATTTATAATAAGAGCTTACTCTATCCTTTGCTAAGATATAGATCTCGGAATTCTCCTTATCCTTAACCTTTACATATTCAATCTTTTCACCAACAGCAAGTGCTAAATTTGATACAAGTGTCCATGGTGTAGTTGTCCAAACAAGAAAGAAGGTGTTATCTTGATTTTCTATAGCGAATTTTACAGTAAGTGAAGGATCATCTACATCCCTATAGTTTAAATTTGCTTCAAAGTTAGACAGGGGTGTGCCAAGTAAGGGAGAGACAGGCATCACCTTGAAGCCTTCATAGACAAGATCCTTATCCCATATGTTGGAAAAAACCCACCACACAGACTCCATAAAAGAAAGATCCATAGTTCTATAGGTTCGATCAAACTCTACCCATCGACCCATTCTTGTAACTGTTTTTTCCCACTCTTTTGTGTAGCGAAGGACAATTTTCCGACACTCCTCATTAAATTTATCTATACCAAATTCTTCAATTGCATTGGCTCCCGACAGCTTATGGAGTTTTTCAATTTCATTTTCAACAGGAAGGCCGTGGCAGTCCCAACCAAATCTTCTTGGAACATAAAACCCTTTCATCGTCTTATACCGGGCGACGACATCCTTAATAGTTCCTGCTAAAATATGCCCATAATGAGGCAATCCTGTAGCAAATGGAGGTCCATCATAAAAGGCAAAGTGGGGGTGTTCCTCTCTATTTGTCAGTGACTTCTTGAAAATAGCTTGTTCCTTCCAGAATTCAAGTATCCTCTTTTCTCTTTCAGCAAATGTCTCTTTTGTCACCTCAAACATGGTAAAATCCCCAAATAATAAAGAGATCTACTATATAGAAACTGAAAAGAAGTGTCAACAAATCCAAAGAATGTTAATCTGTAACTTCAAATAATCTACGGGGGTGTCCTGGATTCGACTAGGTAGCAAAGTAATTTATGGCATGCAGAGGGCTCAGCCGGCCTCTTTAAAAAGCTGAAAAAAAAGAATTGATAAAAAAACAATCGAAGTAGATTTTTCACAAGTTGAAGAGTCTTTAGCGGTTGCTGCGTAAGACTTAACCGTCTTTTGTAGCCGATAACCCTAGCTTGGACCAAGGGGATAGGAGTTATCGTCATTTTACTTGGTATGAAGAGTGCTCTTTCTTGTCCTCTTAGGCGCTTTTCGAGAATTACAAGAGGATGATAGGTTCCCAAGTGTTGTTTGCTACAGCAAGGGCCTATTATTTTAGCAGACTAAGCATGTAGTCATGGTTATAGACCTACTATAGGACGAGGGTTCGATTCCCTCCACCTCCAATTCCTACTTTTTGTAGAAAATTATCATACTAGGAAACAACAACGAAACTTGATTAACTTCTATTTTTTAACAAAAGTGATCCCATGAGAAAAACGAACAAATATTTTTGCCTGCTATTATTATTGATTAAAATGATTCCAGTCTATCCTCAAGAGGAACAATTCCAAGCAGAAGACTACTCAAAAATATCAATTGAGCAACTAAATGCTGATTTTATTTTAGCTGTACAACGACACGACTCCAAAAAAACACAAGAACTCATGCAAGCAGGAGCTAATATTGATACACCAATTCCTTATACATGGACTTCTGGTGACTGTGACTGGCAGATTGAGACCACAGCCATTATATATGCTGTAAGACGTAATTGTCCAAATATGGTTAGGGTGCTTCTAAAAGCAGAAAAAAACCTTAATAAAAGTCTTGATGAAGCCATAAGTCTTGGTTATTCAGGAGTAGTAAAAGAACTTATAGAGGGTGGCGCTGATATCAATTATGCAGACGAAAGCAAAAACACACCGCTTATTTTGGCAATAAAGTGTGCTCGAGCTACTGCAGAATTTAGTCTACAGGCGCAGGCTAAGGCTAACTCTCGCTGGTACCAGAGACGAATGATCATACAAACTCTTATAGATGCAGGTGCTAATGTTAATCATATCAATAAACATGGAAGAACACCACTTATGACCGCTGTCGTAGAACACGATCTTAACACAATGCAAAAGCTCTTAAAGATTCCTGAGATCAATACAAATTCCTTTTTTGGTTTTGGAACTAAGCCGATTAACTATGCTGATGAAGATGGCAACACAGCTCTTATACTTGCGATACAAAGTGTTCGCACTAGCTATATTAATAATCAAGAATATAACATTTGCAAAAACAGTCAAATTATTGTAGAGACTCTTTTAGAAACTCCTGGAATAGACCCTTATCATGTTAATAAAAATGGTAAAACAGCTATAACATTACTCGAAAAATTAAATAAGAAAATGAGTGGTTATCCAAATTAAATTTTATATAAAACGCTGAATACAGAAGATTCGTATTGAGCGTTTATAGTTTATAAAATAAGACACAATTGCTATTAACTCTTACAACATCCAGTACTACATCTGCAAAATTTTTTGTTATATAAATGAAGAGCAAAAAGTAGAAAAGCGGAAATATAATTTAGCTTCATTGAAATAATATAAAATCCAATATGGTGATTTACAACCAAGAAGGTCAAGATGAGAAATAACAGATAAAAACTAAATCGCAACCAATTTTTTGATGTGTTTTTAGCTGAATAATAGACTGCTACAAAGGATATCAAGAGAAAAATAAAGTCAAAAGCTTTCCACCATAAAGGACTACCAGAGCAACAACTCCTACTACAGGCCTGAGCAATAAATATAAATGGAGTGATCATACAATGTACAAAACATAAGGATGAGCTTAGCATTCCAATATTATCATATTCAAAATTCTTTTTTAATGATAAAAACATCGAACCTCCATAAATTCTACCAAAAAATTAAAAAGAGACACATTATCTAGGATACGAATACATATATACAATAAAAATATCTAAGAATTACAAATAAACATAAAACTAATTGAATCACCTATATTTTAAAAGGCTCGTACATCAACTGCTAGTCCCTCTAAGCTTTTATATTCAATTAAAAAAGTGCACACAATTAGGATCTCTATTCTCCTCCAATCAAAAGCTTTGAATGCATCTTTATAGATTGGGGTTGCTGCGTTGTGAAAGGCCTTAAATGGCCCCTAAGCATCCTGATCCAGTTTCTTGGAAAAAAGCAACCCAGTACATCTACACTCTCTATTATGTTGTAATGCTGGACAATTTTTATATTTATCACACCAGGGTTTCCAGGGATGAGTTTTAACTGCCCTAGGTTTTAATCCTGCTTTTCTCAACACATGGAATCCATTGGATAGGTTTGGATATATTTCTGTTATACTAAAAACCTCATGACAACCACCGTTTTTCAACCATTTGATACGTTGCTGAAGTAATTTTGCACCCAAACCTTTCTGACGATAATCTATATCAACAACCGAAACATTAAGATGACCTACAGGAAAATCCGTTCTAAGATGGGACTTAAAATAGGATGGAAAATCTTCTTTTGAACGGATAATGGTAGCAATGGCTACTCCCTTCATTTTTTCACCATCATAATCATAAAACATTTTAATATTCGGATTTTTATTCATATAGGCAAAAAAATCTTTGTCATAAAGACCTACTCCAAGCTGATCTGCTATCAACTTGCTAGCATCATTTAACGCCGTTTTACTGCAATGCATATAAAAACTCTTTTTTATTTTATTATAAACGAATGAGGAATTAAGCGGATTGACATACCGTCGTAGGATCATGAATAGAATGATCAATCTGCTTATTCCTATAGGAACTCTGGTTTTTTAATCTATTGAAAGGATACTATTTACTGGTTCAATCAGCCTTATAAGGATTGATATATTCAAATCCAGTATATAACTCTTTACTATATCCTTCATGTATATATGATGATGGTTTAAAACCTAAAGCATTGTATAGACCTATAGCCTCTTCATTAGCAAACCGAGTAATTACAACAAGTCTTTTACATTGGACAAATTGATCAAAAAGACTATGCACCATTGAAGATGCTATACCTTGTCTTTGATAAGCAGGAATAATGGCTAATTGTGACAAATAAATTTCCTCAGGATATTTTTCGATATCTATGACTAGAAAACCTATAATCCTTCCGTCTACCTTAGCCGAAAGCCACAGTTTACTCTTAGAGCCTTTATAATCAGCATAAGTTTCTTCAAAAGATTTATCTAGCCAATCAACCATTTCTTCCCTTGACAACGTTCTTAAAACATCTAACGGAACCTGGCTATAGCACTTGATAAAAGCATCTAGATAGGCATTCCTAGATTCAAAGCGGTTAGGTTCATTCTCCCAAGCATATGTGATTTTTCCTTGTTGAAAATCATGCTGCTCTCCATACGCAATTCCAAAAATACTACTGAGTAATATAACTAAAGCTAATAAAGGTTGTCCTATGCTCTTTCTATCCACTATCTATATTCTAATGAATGTTCAGAGTGGTGCTTATTAAACTGCCTTGCAATATCCAAAGCTGTAGATCCAACCGGAATATAAACAGTTGTTCCCCAAAAATCACGCCAATCTTTTTTGACTGTTACTGGAACCTCCTTTGTAGTTGTCTCTGAAGGATCAACACCCTTATTCAATAATAACGTCACCATCTGACCATCATTTTGAAAAGCTGCTTCCATTAATAGAGTCATACTAAAATCATCTCGCACCTTAATATTTGCACCATGATCGATTAGTAATTCTACCGCATCCCTCCTTTTATTACATACTGCATCCAGTAAAGCAGTATTCCCATTCTCTCCTTTTACCTCAGTATGCGCACCTGCTTCCAATAGTATTTCTAGGGATTTAACGAGGCCATTCTTAGCAGCTAATATTAGTGGTGTCATCTGTTGTTGATTCATCATCTCAACATTCACATTTAACTCCATAAACCTAGCAACCACATCATCTCTGTCATTTGAGCCATAAAATGCATACATAAAAGCATTGTTACCACCATTATCATAGCGCTCCATAAAAGCTCCAGAAGATAAAAGTTGCTCTATAATTTCCAGATTCCCTACATATGCTGCAGCCATCAGGGGGGTGTGATAAGAATCAAATCTTTCATTCGGATCTGCCCCTTCTGCAAGTAGTGATTGTACTTCAGCAACATTCTGAGACTTTATTGCGCTAACTAAAGGAGACAGGGTTTCTGAATTATCCAACATTGATGACACATATGTTGTACTAGATATTAGAGAAATATATAGGGTTTGTAGGACAAAAAGTAGTGTATAGCATGTTATTCTACTAGGATATTTATAAAAGAATGTTTTCATTTATGCCTTAATATTTTTTTAGAAATACAACTATACATTAATTTGAAAAATATTCAATAACTATATGGATTTTAGCACAACCATTAAACTGCATATCTATTCCACTGAATTAAGTAGTGAACGAAGGAAAAAACGTAATTTATCAGCCCATGCTTTAAAAGGTTGATAAATTCACACACTTTATAAACTTTTGATTGCATAAAATCTTCAGTTTAAGGACGCTGTCTTATATTAAAATCACCAATGGTTATGTCCCAATGAAAAAAAGAACACTCCTTATTTCATTAATTTTACTTGTCAGCAACACTTGGGCGTTAAGCGAACACTCCTTAAGCCTCATCAAAGAGCTCCATGGAGAACCTCTTAGCGAAGAACAAATCAATCATCTTGATGAGCAATTATCTGTATTGAACCTGCGTAACAATAATTCCTGGTGTTCTCCTCAAAAAAATGAGCTTCTACTTCTTCTTTCTGAACTTAATAAACCTAAAATTTGTCTTGAAATTGGTGTATTCCTTGGAGCTTCTCTTATGCCAATAATGCATACTATGAAGCACCAATACTCAGGTCATGTCTATGCCATTGATTCTTGGTCAACAAATGATGTTCTAAATGAAGTGCCCGAAAGTGATCCAAACTACATCTGGTGGAAAAATCTAGATCTAAAAATGATTAAAACGAAATTCGGAATAATGCTAGAAAACTATGAATATACGGGTTTCACAACCATTCTCCATCAGAAATCATCTACATGTATTAATCTTGTACCCAATGAGGTAGACTTCATCCACTTTCATGGAAATATGGGGAAAGAAGCCTCTCTTGAAGATGCTATTCTTTACTTACCAAAGGTCAAAAGTAACGGCTATATTCTCTTTTCTGACATCTTTTGTGTAATAGACGGAAAACACACCAAAATGGAAGCTCTATGGTATTTACTAGACCACTGTGATGTGGTCTATGAGATTGAAAATAGCAACGCCATTCTTCTCAAGAAACGCTAAAAAAGCCGACAATTAATTAAGTCTAACCTAACTGATTAGAAATTCCTCTAAAATACTCTATTATTTATAAGGAACTCCTCATTTCTCTATCAAACAGACACCGTACCACTCTCATAGGACATATTATAAAATGGAAAAAACTTCAGAATAAACCCTACCCTTTAAGAGAAAGTAACAATAGACTATCGCCTAATTACAGCGATATACTGTCCATTTTCAAAAGATGACTCTCCTGGTTCAAGGTATGCCTGGTAAAGAACAGTATAACCTAACTTCTTAAAGGCATTAAAAGTAGGCTTTCTGATCCATGGGCAGGACCAATCATCAATGACAGCAATAAAAAGATCAGCAAAACAATCATCATAGTATGTAAAGGCATTTTCATGCCCAATTAGACAATGATCAGCATCATAGAAGTATAGGTTAATCGGTTCCGGAATAAGAGTTTTATCAAACTGGTAGCAAGAAGAATCGATGATAGAATAACTTTCAGGTAAAATATATTGATCAGCATTTGCATAAAAGACTTCCTTTGAACACTCCATAAACCAATCTAATCCTACACAGCATCTTAACTGTTCTGCATTTCTATACTGCGTCGCAATAAATGAATCCCCTGCAAGGAGACCTACGTGAAGATGTGTTGTTTCATAGTATGATGCCAAATTATTCATAAGATGATGAATTCGAAGTAAAGGTATATCCTGCATAGTATGTATATGATCAAAATTTTCTTTCTTCCATGTTGCAGAAAGAGGATGTTCTTTAAACTCTATTCCAACTAATTTTGATTCAAGGTTTACAGCTTTTGAAAAACTACTTTTTGCATGTTCTACAAGATCTAACTCTTGTTCTGTTTTTGGTTCCTCCAATTGCTCTTCATAGAAAAAAGACATTTCTAGAGATGAAATGGAGCATAAAAAGAAGAAAGAAAGTAGAAACGTATTTTTCATAACATCCTATATATTAAGTTTGACTGAATTAAGCCTAACCTAACAGAGAAAACTTCACAATACTTTTGAGGCAATCTCGGCAAGCTCAGATCGCTCTGTCTGAGAGAAAATAATATTGCCTGAGATCGAGTACGATTTCATCTTTTCACAAAGATGAATCAATCCATTCGATGTTGCATTAAGGTGATGATTATCAATCTGACTAGGATCACCAATAACAATAACCTTAGAGTTATATCCGATCCTGGAAATAATTGTTTTGATTTCATGCGCTGTAAGGTTCTGTGCCTCATCAATGATAACAATTGTATTGCTAAATGATCTACCACGCATATAAGTTATCGCTTCTAGTTGGAATTTTTCACTCTCAAGAATCCATTTTTTTGTTTCTTGCGCTGCACTATTTTTTTGGTGATGATTAGAGATGAAATCGAGGTTATCAAAAAATGAACCAAGCCATGCCTGCATTTTCTCTTCCTTTGTCCCAGGAAGAAAGCCTATATCCTTTCCAAGAGGCATAACAGATCTAGAAATAACTATGCGATCATAAACCCCTTCATCAAATACCTTTCTAAGTGCGGAGGCAAGAGCAAGAAGAGTTTTTCCAGTACCAGCTTGTCCAATAAGAGTAACTAACTTGACCTGGTCATCAAGTAGAAGATCAAGTGCACATTTCTGCTCAATATTTCTTGGCTTTATCCCAAAAGCATCCTTATTGCTATTTGTAAGAGGAAGTAACTGCCCACTAGTCATATCATAACGAGAAACTGCTGAAGAACCCTCAGTACTCTTTAATATGCAATATTCGTACGGAGAAAAAGTTTCTCCTGTAGGTGGTTTTATAGCAGAATCCTTATAGAATTGATCTATTATTTTTTTTGACGTATCAAGAAATCTTATCCCTTTGTACACGCTATTAAGAGAGGAATCGAAAGATGACATCTCTTTTGTATTAATACCCAAGGTATTTGAGAGAAGAAGTGTTACGGGATCCCTAGAGAGTAAAACAAGCTCCCCCTCAGTTTTTCTAATAGAAAGCGCTGTATTCAAAAGATGATTTCTATCCATATCTGGCGCAATTTTTTCAAATTTAGATGGCAGTAAGCTTTCCAACCAGATCCTTACATCGGTTTTATCGTCAATAAAAGTGCCTTTAGAAGTTTGTGGGAGAGTCTTAAGGTAATCTAGGAAAAAACTCGCATTATCACCGAGAGTTGTCGTTTTACCTCTTCTCTTACCTATTTCTTCAAGTACTAACGAAGAAAGATAAATCTTATGACCTTTTAAATCGTTAATTATTCGTGGGTTATGTAGAAAAACATCTGTATCAATCAAATAACGATCTACGGCCATTAGCCCTCCATCTTTTACTTTTCTCTTTTATGAACTATTTTCCACGTAAAAACAACTGAATTTAGTAATTAAATATTTTAATCACACAAAGTGAAGATAATAGGCGGCTTACACCAATTATTCAGCACACAGACACCCTGAGTGCTAATTAATTTGACAAACTTGTTCTTTTAAGTTATAATGTAGGAAAATGACAATGCTGATTTTGAGGAGCTTATGAATATAAAAATAACAAACCACCTACTTAGTATTTCGCCTTACATCTCTACTAGCTGGTCTGAAATTTCTTCACTTCAATACAACCCAAATAACAAGACTCTCACATTCCACCTTAAAACAAACAATACAATTCATGTTCCCAATCTTTCAGATAGTCACATTGATGCTATTTTTGAAAAGCATGCTGAAATTACCGAGAAAAAATCATCAAATAATGCAGGCAATCCTTCACCTGGATTTGCTTTTAATCAACTTGGCCTCTCTTCACTTGAAAACCTACCTAGCATGATGCAGCACGATCCAACACAAAAAGATGCGCCTGACCTTCCTAAGGAAGTGCTTGATAAAATATCTCAATTTACAAAATCTCTTAACATCGATCTAGACATGCTCAATATGGGTGATAGCGAACCCCATTGTAACTGCCATTACTGTCAAATGGTCTCTGCCATGCAAGGGAAAGAAAAAACAAACGAAGCTGAAACTATTGAGGAGGTCTCAAAAGATGATCTTACGTTTAGAGAATGGGATATTAAAAAGGTAGGTGAAAACCTTTATAATGTCACTAATCCATTGGATGTGGAAGAGCATTATCAGGTTTTCCTTGGAAATCCTGTTGGTTGCACCTGCGGTAAAGATGGCTGCGAACATCTCCTTGCAGTTTTAAACAGTTGAGACTAAACTGCACCCATGGCAACTCATCCTAAAAAAAAGCTTATCCTTGTAGATATAGATGGTGTAGTTCTTGCTCACGGCACCCAGTTTTTTCATTGGCTCGATCATAAAGGTTACCTAAAGGGCACCAATGAGGAGGAAAAAACAGACTTTCTTTATAAATGGCACCACAGAGAACCTGACCACCTTGCAGATCTCTATTCTAGATCAAGTGAAGAAATAATTTACACCTACCAAGAACCCTTTAAGGATGCTAAACACTACCTTCATCTATTGAATGATCTGGGTTGGAAATTTAAGGCGATCACATGCCACGGAAGCAGCAGTGAATCAAAAGAGCAACGAAGAAGAAATCTATTTTATCACTTTGAAGAAAAAATCTGGGACGAAATCATCTGCCTTGGTCACACTGAAAGTAAACAAGCCACTCTTGAAAAGCATAAAGGTGAAAACCTCATTTGGGTTGAAGACACATACAGTAACGCCCTTGTTGGACATAAGCTGGGTCTTACTTCTATCTGGATGAGAAATAACAATCACCCACCTAAATGTGCAGACTGCCCTATTATTGAAGCTGATAACTGGCAGGAAATTTACAATTTCATTATGAAATTATCTACTTGATTTAAAAATAGAAAAACGTTAAAACTCGTTGCTTAGCAGGAGTACATGTCATGACACGAAGATCTATTTTTAGAACATTTTGCACGATGTTTTGTGTAGTAGGAACATTATCAGCCGATAGTAACCCTTTGCAAAAAAACAGTAAGCAAGAGATAAAAACAAGCAAGAAAGATGCACCAGCTTTTAACTCTATCAAAGCGTTTACAGGAAAAATTCTTGGTAAAAACGTTAGAGTTCGTCAATTAGCAGACATTGAATCACCAGTTATTGCGGAGCTTCTAGGAGGTGAGCTGGTTTCTGTAATTGGTGAAAGAAGTGATTTTTATGCAATTTCTGCACCTAATAACACTAAGGCTTTTGTATTCAGAAGCTTCATTATTGACGAAGTAATTGAAGGAAAGCATGTACATGTCAGACTAAAACCTGATCTAACCTCTCCTGTCATTGGCTACCTCAATACTGGCGACAAGGTAGATGGCATCATTTGTGACAGTAATCATAAATGGCTACAGATCAGTCCCCCAAAAAACACCGTATTCTACATAGCAAAAGAATTTATAGAAAATATTGGTGGATATGAACTTAAGGCCATCCATGATGCAAAAAAAGAAAACGTAACCAAGTTGATGCAATCAACACTTCTTTTTGCAAAATCAGAAATGTCAAAATCATTTGAAGAAATCAATTTCAATAGGATCACTAATGATTTTGAAACCATCATCAATGATTATAAAGAATTCCCTGAATATGCAAAAAATGCTAAAGAAAAATTCTTTTCTATCAAAGAGGATTTTCTAAGGAAAAAACTTGCCTATTTAGAATCAAAGGCTGATAAGATGTCAAACCATATGGCAAGCTCTTCAAATTACACAGAAACCTCAGTAACACCGATGGATCGAATGAACATTTGGGAAGCTAATGAAGAATCTATATTTATCTCATGGTCCAATGGGGATAGCTCAAAAACAAAGGAAGAATTCTACGAAGAAGAGAAGATGGTTAGTAAAAGTATCTCAGGAATTGTTGAAGTATATTCTGATTTTGTAAAAAACAAGCCTGGTAGCTATGTATTAAGAGATAAGGAGTATTCAAAAGCCTACCTTTATAGTACAAAAGTAAATCTTAATGATTTCGTAGGCAGATATGTAAATCTAACAGTCGTTGAAAGACCAAATAACGACTATGCATACCCTGCATATTTCGTTGTAGAAGCTCATTAAAATACATTTATTAAGTCTATTCTGGTCCTAGCTTCAAGTTAGGACCTTTTTTTTTATCCTCACCTTAGGGTGTGATGATTAATCCTCTTTAAATAACCAAATTAAATATGTGTGCAAAGAGTTTTTTCAATAATTTGCAGTTATTTACAAATTATTGGAGGATAATATTATTTTTTTCTTTTTATGTTAAAATGTAAATAAACAAGAAAAAAATATGAGAAATAACATAAGATGACCTACAGATTGTAAAAGCTTGGGTTATTCAGTTTGCAGAAATATTGATAGTGCTATAAGTGAAGCACAACAGGATAAAGTTTGCTATACTAGATCTACCAAGTTCATTACTAAATTTAATCTCCCTTTTCTTAAATTGTTATTTTTATAAGGTAAAGTTTACATATGGTCCTCCGATTTTTACACAACCTCTTACAAGATCAACCTTTGATGGCTCCAGTATGGTTGGAGCTCTATTTAATGGTCCAAATACGCAACTTAATAGCGTCTAATTTAAGATCTGATTATAAATATCCCCTTTCCAATATTAAATTTATCGGATGCACAGGACTAGAGAACTCATTTGATCCGCAACTGAACTGCTTTATCGTTTTTAATTCAGATAGAGAATGTCAAAATCTTAAAACTCTAAACCAGAACTGTCAGAGCTGCCTATTTTCTTCTAATGGTGTTGGGCTACCCCCCCCAAAAAAATTTAAGTATCTTTTAATTCTTCTACTGTTTCATTTACTGGGATTATTCAATCGCTTAAGGCGATGGCTTTCAAATTAAACGTCTAATAAACCCGTGATTGATCTAGATTTAAAATTGCATCGTAAAGATGGATCATAAAAGACTTTGAATAAATGAGATAAATATCTTTTACTTAGCTCTATTATCTAGACTACATTTCTTTTATCTTAAAAAGAATAAGTAACCCTCCTCTCAAGAAAAATAAATTGCAAAACTTTGATATCTAATTTCTTGCAGCTAATATGTGGTTGATTATTTCAACTAATTTTGATACATTATTTTGCAAAATCTTAACAAAAAGGGTCCTTTTATGTCTTCTCCTCTCACCCCTGGTCTTTCAACAACTGTACAAAAATTTTGTGATCCTGATGGGCTTATAGTTTGTGTACTAATGGATCCAGTATGTCTATGTTCATAGTAACAATTATAACATCTGCACAAAAAACACCTGTAAATATGTTACATGTAGAGCCTCATTCACAGGCAGAAAAAACGGTAGCTATAATTAAGGACCTATTACATAGAAATGGTGGTCATGGATCCTTCCGCTTTCTAAGTGGAAAGGATTTAACAAGTGATGATATCGATGATCAAATAAAGGCCACTATCAGAAAAACTCTTAAGTGCTTTCCTATTAGACAAACTATATAAACATGATATACACAAAATGAGATGTCATAGATTATTCTGAATAAAGGATATAAAGCGCTTGCGATTAGAACCTTGCTTTACAGTAAAGACAGAAATATGAGGACCCGTCTCAAGTTCCCAAAACCATTTTCTTGTTTGAGCTAGATCATAAATCTCTTTACCAAAATCAATCGGGATAACCTTATCTTCCTTACTGTGAATAACAAGTAACGGCACATCAATCTCATTTAGTGACTTTTTAATCGACATCTTATCCGACACTAGTGCATAGGCCAATGGACTAAATAGTGCAGTAAATAAATTATCATTTGCCCTTCTAAAAGCTATATCCTTATAAGAGGCAAATGAGGAATCAACAACAAGAAGGTCAATATCCTTACGAATAGATGAATCAATAAAAGCCCTTAGAAGAATAATACCTCCAAGGCTCTGTCCATAGACAATAAAATGTCTTCCTCCAAGCTTCTCATGAATACTACGAGCTTTTAAGAGTGCAGCAAGTCCATCTAAGTGACACCCTTTTGAGGAAGGACTTCCTTTAGACTGCCCATAGCCCCTATAGTCAAAAATTAAAACATTCAAACCATATTCACGCATCCAGTCAACTATAATAGCATGACTTGTAAGGTTTTCAGCATTACCATGAAAAAAGACAACTGTTCCAAGCTTAGGTGTTCTAGTGGATCTCTGATACAACCTCGCATGCAACAAGGTGCCATCCATAGACTCAAAGGTAAGATCCTCAAAATTAGTCTTCGCGTGCTCTTCCACAAAGTATTCTTTACTTGTGGGCATATAAAAAAACTGATTACATGAGGAACACGTAAGGGAAAAGAAAAAAAAGAGAAAGGGGTATATCGATCGACTATATCTATACACATTAGACCTATTTCTTCTCCTTATAGCAAAAAATCACTTTTGGGCTAGAAAAAACTTCTTCCAAATCCAGATAACACATATAATTCTTCAAATTTATTGGAGATTTATTTAATGTGCTTATGTTTACCCACTAAATCCTTACAAGAAGATACTCTTCACTTTTTTTCTACACGCCCGTCATTTCTATATCTTTCTAACGAAAATGAAGTAAGCAAAGCTTTTTATATTTCAGAAATGCCAACAAGAACTTATATGAAAATTGAAGACCTTGAGTATTCAATAAAATATAACAAAATTCTAGGATGTTTTAAGGGGTCCCCTTTCCTAGATATGACGTTTTCTACAGAAAAAGGTTTACAACATGTTAAAATTACACAGACATTTTACCAGCATACTGATAAAAGTCATGGGAAACTTATTGACTGTACAGGAAGGATTATAGACACCAACCAACATATTACCTTTACTCTTAGAACACAACACTCCGAACAACACACATTATTTCATTAGGCTGTCTAATTGAGATAATGAACAAAACGTGATCACTTTTTTTCCTAGCTTTGAAAAATCTTGATAACTACCTTCCATAAATAGCTTTAATGATGCCTTAACCTCATTTAAGGCAAAATTCTTCCTTTGAAACCGTATCTTATGAACTACTCTATTAAGATTATCACCTTCAGCATCAATCAAATCTAATATAAGATTCTTAACCTTATTAGGGTCTATCTCCCTATGCAACTGCTCTAGTAAATAAGAGCTTTGACCAAAGGGTTTTATACCTATCCCTAGTCTTCTTAGCTTGTCTAAATTCTGATTAATAACATCAAAATCTTCTTCTGAATACTCTAGTGTTTCTGGGAATAATAAAGCTTGAAGTGGCAAATACTCTGTACTGCTATAATTCCTTGATGTCCTTTCAGTAAATAACACTTCTTCGAGTGCTCTTAAGTCAACCACAAGTAAATCCTTACCCTCTATATACATCGTTGCGTGTGGAAGAACTGTAGCAAATAAAAAATGATGATGGATCCCTAAATAAGTAAGCCCATCATCAAAATCAAATGCTCTCTCTTTAGACGTAGGTTCAGAAGAACTAAATAGATCTGTATCTATCGTATCTATAGACTGAAAACCTGGCTTATTAGGGATCTCATTAAATGTAAACGTCTTCCTATCATTCACTTCAATTTGAGGTGTTATTCTCTTTCCCATACAAGAATTATAAGCCTTTAATATGAGGTGGTCAATATGTGCAAATTGTGAAAAACGTACTTCGTGCTTCTGAGGGTGAACATTAACATCTACTCTTTCACCATCTATCTCCAAATGGACCACAGCAACAGGATATTCATGCGTCCCTATAGTTGTGGCATAGGCAGATTTAAGACTTTGAGACAGCATAGGTGAATAGATAGATCTTTTATTTAAGAAAAGATGCTGGCCACCCCGATTTTTTCTTGCAGCTCTGGGAATACCTAAGAACCCATAAAAAGAAATCCCTTTATCCTCACATTCAACATAGCGCATCGATGATAACGTCTCTTCACCTAACACTCTTCTAACCTGCTCTTCTAGGGCTTTTGTAACATCCAAATGCATGCTTGGTGCACTTGCGATATACTGCTCACCGCCTCGGTAAAGCTTAAATTCTATCTGTGGATGTGCCAAGATCATCTTGGAGATAACCTTCATCACCTTTGAGGACATCGAAGCTACAGACTTTTGAAACTTACGCCTTGCAGGCACATTATAGAAAAGATCTCTTACCTCTATGGTCGTTCCAATATTTCTTTGCGATGGCTCTATAGAAATAATCTTACCACCATGATTTTTAATAGTAATACCGAGCTCATCACCCTTAACTCTAGTCTTCATCTCTACTTTAGCAACAGAAGAAATGGAAGCTAAAGCCTCGCCGCGAAATCCCATAGACATAACGCCTGAAAGATCCTGAAATCCTCGAATCTTTGATGTAGCATGCCTCTCAAATGAAAGCAGTGCATCATCTCGTTGCATTCCATGGCCATCATCTGTAATCACAATACGATCAATTCCACCAGAAATAATCTCTATTCCAATCCTCTTTGCACCTGCATCAAGAGCATTTTCTACAAGCTCCTTGACTACAGATGCAGGATCTTCAACTACCTCTCCTGCAGCGATCTTATCGATCGTTAGATCATCTAATACTTTAATTCTGTTAGACATATTAGCAGTATATAGAAAAATGATATTCTGATACAGTAACAGTTATGACAATTGATGAGACATGGAAACTTACCAACCTCTGCAGCAATGCAAATAATGATTTTAATACCATTAAATCGCTCTTTACTTCACTAGAGCAATCTATACAAAAGGCTATCAATCTTAGATCAATCAGCAATAAACTAGATGCCCAAGCTGAAATATCTAATAAAGCTAGAGAATTAGGTTCCCTTGTCACCTGTATGGTATCCGAAGACTCTAATGATACGAAAGCTCTCCAGCTCGAATCCCACCTAAGTGACCTAGAGGTCTTTCTAGATAAGCTTAATCGCTCTGTTTCAATTGATCTTTCAGCTCTAAGTGACAAGGAATTTCAAACTCTTCTCAGTAAAAAAAGTGATCTTAATTTTATTCTTAATGAAAAAAGAAAGCAATTTAAACGTCTTCTACCCCCAGAAAAAGAAGATCTTATTACCGTTCTAACCAAGGCCTCTCATGAAAATATGACCACGCTCTATTACCATACAATTGGAAAAATAAAGTTCCCCTATCAAGGGAAAAATCTTTCAATTAGCCAGCTAGAACAATATCTTAACGATGTAGATCCAAAGCAAAGACAAGAGGCTTTTTCTGTATTACAAAGCCATCTAAAAGAAGAAGAAGAGACTTTTGCTCTTATCCTTAATTCCATTATCGATTTTAGAAATAAAGTCTATCAACAAAGAAACTGGCCCCTTTTAGAAGAGACACTCACCTACAATCGTACATCTGCAAAAACTCTTGACAGTCTTTGCTCTGTGATTGATAAAAATAAACCGATACTTGCAACGTTCCTAAAAATAAAAGCAGAGCTTATAGGAAAAGAAAAACTTGATTGGTATGATATAGAGGCACCTATTAAACCCTCACAATACAATAATATCTCTATAGAAGAGGGATATAAAATCATTTTTAACTCGTTTAAGGAAGTTTCAGAAGACCTCCATAATTTTGCACAAAAAGCGTTAAAACAACAATTTACCCATAGCGCAAAAAGCTCAAAAAAAAGAGCAGGTGGTTTTTGTATCGATTGTCCAGAGATCAAAGAAAGTCGAATACTACTTACATGGGGCGGCGATCTAACAAGCCTGTCTACTCTTGCCCATGAGCTAGGCCATGCATACCATAATGAAATTATCTTCAGTGAAAAAGAACACAATCAACATTTTAGTATGAATGTAGCAGAGACTGCTTCAACAATGTGTGAGGCAATTGTAATCGACTATATGATCAAAAATGAAACTGACCCCAGTAAAAAACTCTTACTTCTTGAAGATAAAATATCTCGAGCCATTGCCTTTGCTATGAATATACCGATGCGTTTTGACTTTGATCAAAAAATACACACCCAACGAAAAGAGGGCTTTCTATTTGCTGAAAAATTAAATCAACTCATGGACAAATCTGCTCTTAATGCATATGCAAATGCAATAAACACCACCTTCCCCAACTTCTGGTGCTACAAGATGCACTTTTACTTTACCGATGTTGCTTTCTATAATTGGCCCTATGCATTTGGCTATCTCTTTTCCTTAGGCATCTTCTCTTCAATAGGAGGAAATAGCAACTTTCAGGAAAAATACAATGCTCTTCTTAGCGATACCGGGAAGATGTCTACAGAAGAACTATGTAAAAAACATCTAAACTTCAACCTAGCAGAACCCCACTTCTGGGAAAAAGCCTTTACTCTTATAGAAAATGACATCAAAGACTTCTTAAAACTAAAAGAACTATTAGCCTTCTCCATCCCTAAAAATACAAATGCCTGACTTCATATTATGTAAGTTAGAACTTCTAGTAAACATTCACGCCCACAAACAACTCTTTTAACCATATCGTTTTATTTTTTCTGAAGATTTCCACAGAATGTTGCAATGAGCCCAGTAACGACAAAAGAAGCAATCAATGGAACAAAGATCAATTCCTAGAAATCACGCTTGTCATCTGTTTCTAAGGAGCTCAAGATACTCATTATAATACACTGGCCGCAAGACGGTCATCATAAGAAACTGGCCATTCACATTCATCGCATGCAGATTCCCGAACTTCAGGATCTTCTATTGCCTGGACAAGAGCCATAGCCCTAGCCAAGTCCCCTTTTACGATGCAATATCGAGCCCAAACTTGTAACAACTCATCTAAACCTATTGAATCACGACCGTCTGAGGCACGAATAGCTTCGATAACCGGTCTCAAACGGAAACAGTTACCTTTAGCTAAATTACGAACTTCCTTCAATAAAAGTTTAAAATTAGACCATTTTTCACTACTAATTCTAACAGGACTATATTCAAATCTACTAATTAAAATAATTATTATATTAAATAAATCTACTCAACAAAGATTTCTCATTCTTCATCAACCAATACCTTTCGATAGCTCTCAATGAAATGACAATACAGTAGCTACTCCTTTATTACAGGTATTTTCTCTATAAGCTCTCCTGGAACCAATTCCATTTTATCACTCGCAGAGCCTAACTCCTTAAACTTCCTAGCAGAGACAAGCACCCTTCTTTCAAAAGAACCCATCGCCTTATTATAGTTTTCAATTGAACCCGTCAGGGATTTACCCAGGCGAGTAAAATGGGCATTCATATCATAAATCCGTTTATATAGCTCATGGCCCAAATCCCTAATCTCTTCTGCATTTTTAGAAAGAGCATCTTGCTTCCACCCATAAGCAATCGCTTTAAGGAGCCCTATTAGTGTTGTAGGTGTTGCCACAATTACTCCAGCATTCGCACCAAGCTCAATCAGAGCAGGATCATACTCTAGAGCACTACTAAAGAAGATCTCTCCCGGAAGAAAAAGAATAACAAACTCCGGTGAAGATTGTATGTGCTCCCAATAACTCTTCTTAGAAAGCTGTATAATATGTTGTTTAAGTCTTCTTGTATGGCTTAGAAGACGCTCCTTACGCACTAACTCATCATCCGTAGCATTAGCTTCTAAAAAAGCATCAAAAGGTGCTTTTGCATCAACTACAATCTGTCTTCCACCAGGAAGATGTATGATTGCATCGGGCCTTAACTGCTTTTCCTCGATTGTCATGTTTGTCTGCTCTGAAAAATCACAATGCTTTACCATTCCCGAAAGCTCTATTACCCTTCTAAGCTGCATCTCTCCCCACATTCCCCTCACTTCAGGCTTGCGAAAAGCACTCACCAGTTGTTTTGTTTCCTTCTTTAATGACTCTCCAGCTTCTCCCATCAATCTAATTTGCTCTCTCAAAGCAGAAGACTCTCCTTTTCGCTCCTTTTCAATCTTATCCATGCCCTCATCAAGTTTCGCAAGACCCTCTTTAAGAGGTGTAAGAAGCTTTGCCATTAGTTTTTCTCTCTTTCCAAATTCAGTGTCAGACCTGTTTGAAAATTTCTCCAAAGCCTCTAGGGAATGTGATTTAAAGGCATCAGCAAATTCCTTTTTAACCTCATTTAGAAACTTAGTTTTCTCCAAGAACTGCTTTTGATGCTCTTTAGACTCTACCTGCAGTTTTTCAAATTCAATAATCAGCTTCTGATGCTCCCCCTCTATGAGATCTAAAGACCTTTTAAACTCACTTATGGAGCCCTCAAGCTTTATTCTTTCCTTCTCACTCTGCTTATAATTGAAAAAGAGTGTCAGCGACTTCTTCCAATAATAGAGGCTACTTACAACTAATAGAACTATAGGTATCCAAAGAATCATTGTTTATTCCTTTTTTTCCTAACAGATGGGCGCATATTAGCAATAAAGCTGAGAAAGATATAACCCCAAGAAAGCACAAATAAAAGAATAGAAATATAGTAAAGCAGGCCATAAAGAATAAATATAGCAAGCATCACGGAAAAAAATACCAAAGAAAAAGACGCCGAACTTAAATGTAAATTCTTTACACTCACAAAACGCCATTTACTGACCATCATATAACCTACAAAAAGCATTGTGCAACAAAGAATAATTAGGTCTATTGAATTTCCAAGAGTACTATAAATCATAAACTTAGGGCTATAAATAAGTAGTGCCGTGGACACAATTGCTGCAGCTGCAGAAGGTATTGGGAGTCCTATGAAATCTGAAGGTGGTTTTTCTCCACCTTCTACAGGAGATAAAGCCTTAACGTTATAACGAACTAACCGAAATACTCCACAAAGCGTGTACACCATACAACTCGCTATTGCAAAAAAGGAAAAAAACGTTCCTTGCTCCAAGGAAAGTGCATTTAATACCAATACTGCAGGAGCTACTCCAAATGATATTGAATCTGAAAGTGAATCAAACATCACCCCAAAAAGGCTCTCTGCCTTAATTGCTCTTGCAATTGCTCCATCTAATAGATCAGCAACTCCAGCAAGTATAAGAATTAATGTCATACTTCTGAGCATTTCAAAGGTTGTAAATCCTGTTGTATTCACTTTGAACACAACAAAAAGTCCACAAGAAAGACCAAAAGCTGTGATCATATTTGGAAGTATTCCAATCCGCTTCTTCTTCATATCCCTATCATACAATCATTTCCGATTAATAGAAAAGGTGTTCATTCTGTCAAGGAAAAAGAAGCTACATTTTTTACTTGCAAATACAATATATTGTGTCTAATATAAAAAAATAACACTACATATTGTGTTTTATAAAAAGTCACAGGAGTTTACAATGAGCACACAAACAACAAAACAAGAAATCAATTCCCACAAATCACTCGTCTCATCTGTTTCTAAGGAAATAAAGGAAGAAATAGATAGTGCTCAGCTAAGTACTAAAAAGATTCTTGTTGTAAAAAGAATTGGTTCAATTGCACCCTTTGATCCAGAACGAATTGCATGTGCCATTGAAGCTGCCTTTAGAGATACAAATAGCCTTCCTCAACCTAGTAAGTTAACAAAAAGCCTACATAAAACAATCCAGCGCATCTCGCTTATTGTCATTAAAGAGTGTATTACTCTTGGTAATAAAGGCGTTAGCCTCTCAGTAGAAGGGATTCAAGACCTAGTGGAAGTCACCCTCATGAAAAACAACTTCCATAAGGTTGCCAGAGACTACATTATCTATAGAGATTCTCAAAATCAGAAAAGAAAACTGACCATTGAGCCTATCTACATCTATCGTAAGGATCTTTCTACTAGAGTACGCTTTAACCCAATGAAAATCACTAAGTCTCTTGAAAAATGTTTCTCCTACTCCTCAGATGAACACATTATAAAAGCTATTAACTCCATTACAAAGAAGGTACACAACCAAGTCAAATTAATCACTAAAGAGAATAAACCTATTGATCTTTTTATTATTCAAGACTTTATCGAACAGTTTCTCATGGAAGCAGGTTTCTATAAGGAAGCCAAAAGCTTTATAGTAAAACGAATAAGCATCGAAGGTGATGGCAAAGATCGACAAGAAAAAGAAGAAAGACGAACCAATCAAAAATCCTTTACTGTAAAAACAAAAAACAAAAAAAAACGTAAAATTCACGAAGATGAAATAAGACAAAAAATCGAATATGCTTCAAAAGATTTCACATCTATTATCGATACTGATGCTCTTATAAAAGCCACCCTAATGAATTTCTATGAAGGGATGAAGGAAGAAGAAATTGATACAGCTATGATTATGGCAGCAAGATCTAAGGTAGAAAATGATCCATGTTATAGTTTTATAACCTCACGACTGCTTCTCGATAAGATCTATAGAGAAACAATGGAAATATCTGCAATGGATAACAAACTCCAAAAAACCCATATTAACTACTTCAAAAAATATATCAAGATGGGAATATCTCAAGAGAGATTATCTCCTGAGCTTCTAGACTTTGACCTAGATCTATTAGGATCCCATCTTAAACTTGAAAGAGATCTTCAGTTCCAATATCTAGGATTACAAACTGTCTATGACAGATACCTTATCCACTATAAAGAACAAAGGATTGAAACACCTCAGATTTTCTGGATGAGAGTTGCAATGGGACTATCCCTTAAAGAAAAAGATAAAAACCAAAAAGCGATTGAATTCTATGATTTGATCTCGCAATTTCTCTACTGTCCCGGAACACCTACTCTCTTTAATAGTGGAACAAGTCACTCACAGCTAAGCTCCTGTTATCTTGCCACTATTTCTGATGACCTAGAAAACATCTTTAAAGTGATCTCTGATGATGCTCAGCTCTCAAAATGGGCTGGAGGTATTGGAAATGACTGGACAAATGTAAGAGCTACAGGTTCTCTTATAAAAGGCACAAATGGAAAAAGCCAGGGAGTTATTCCTTTTCTCAAAGTAGCCAATGACACAGCTGTTGCAGTAAATCAAGGTGGTAAAAGGAAGGGAGCAATGTGCGCCTATCTTGAGACATGGCACCTTGATATTGAAGATTTCATCGAACTGAGAAAAAATACCGGTGATGAAAGACGTAGAACACATGATATGAATACCTCTAACTGGATTCCGGATCTTTTCATGAAGAGAGTACAAGAAGAGGGCTCATGGACTCTATTTACTCCTGCAGAGACTGAGGATCTCCACGATCTCTATGGCCAAGCATTTCAAACGAGATATGAAGAGTATGAGGAGATGGCTAAAAATGGTGAAATAACTCACTTCAAAACTGTCAATGCTCTTGACCTTTGGCGAAAGATGCTGAGCATGATTTTTGAAACAGGGCATCCATGGGTTACTTTTAAAGACCCTTGTAATATTAGGTCCCCCCAGGATCATGTTGGTGTTGTACATTGTTCAAATCTATGTACTGAAATCACACTTAATAACAGTAAAGAAGAGACTGCAGTTTGTAATATTGGATCTATTAATCTTGTCAACCATATCAAAGATGGAGCAATTAATAAAAAACAACTAAGTAAAACAATAAAAACTGCAATACGCATGTTAGATAACGTGATTGATGTTAATTTCTACCCTATCCCAGAAGCAGAGCGTGCTAATAAAATGCATAGAGCGGTTGGTATAGGACAAATGGGTTTTCAGGATGTTCTCTATATGATGAAAAAAAGCTATGCAAGTTTTGATGCTATAGAGCTCTCTGATCAGATATCAGAGATGATATCCTATTACACGATACTATCCTCTTCTGAACTTGCTAAAGAACGGGGAACATACTCAACATATAAAGGATCGAAATGGGATAGAGGTCTTCTACCCATCGATACAATTGATCTTCTAGAAAAGGAGAGAGGAATTCCTCTGACAATGGACAGGTCTACATCTATGGATTGGAGTAAGGTAAGAGCCTCCGTAAAGAAACATGGAATGAGGAATTCTAATACAATGGCTATTGCACCTACAGCAACTATTGCAAATATTGTCGGAGTTACCTCATCTATTGAACCTACCTATAAAAACCTCTTTGTAAAATCTAACCTATCTGGAGAATTCACAGTTCCTAACCGTTATCTCATTGAAATCCTAAAGGAAAATAACCTTTGGAACCCAGACCTACTAGATGACCTTAAATATTACGATGGAAGCATTCAAGAAATTCCCCACCTTCCTAAGGAGATTAAAAAACTCTTTGTGACAGCATTTGAGATCGATCCTGAATGGATTCTCGAGTGTGGAAGTAGACGACAAAAATGGATCGACCAAGCACAGTCTCTTAATCTATATCTTTCGGAACCTAGTGGAAAGAAACTGCATCATATGTATACTGATGCGTGGAAAAAAGGATTAAAGACCACCTACTATCTCCGCTCACTGGGCGCTACACAGATTGAAAAATCTACTACTGATATTAACAAAAGAGGTGTTCAACCAAAATGGATGAAGCATGCTTCAGCCTCATCTAGAGTTAATATCAATAGAGAAGAAACTCCCAAAAGCTGCTCCATGGAAGAAGGGTGTGAGAGCTGTCAATAAATTAACATCGAGGTAAATTATGGAACAAACACTAGAGAAAAACCAATCAAAACGGATTGATGCTGAAAAAAAACGCATGATAAATTGTAATACGATCGATGTTAATCAGCTGATGCCACTAAAATACAAATGGGCCTGGGAACACTACATTAATGGATGCGCCAATCACTGGATGCCTACTGAAGTGCCCATGACAAAAGATATTGAAATGTGGAAATCAGGTGATCTGACAGAAGGAGAAATTCTTCTTATAAAAAGAAACCTAGGTTTCTTTTCAACAGCTGAAAGCCTAGTTGGAAATAACATCGTGCTTGCAATCTTTAAACATATTACTAATCCAGAAGCAAGGCAATACCTACTTCGCCAGGCCTTCGAAGAAGCAATCCACACACATACATTCCATTATATTGTTGAGTCGCTAGCTCTAGATCCAGGTGAAATCTTTAACATGTACAATGAGATCGATGTAATTCGTGAAAAAGATGCTTTTGAGATGCGTATCACTAAGGATATTCTTAAAAATGATTTTAAAACAGATACCATAGAAAACACCCAAAAATTTCTAGAAAATCTAATCGCCTACTACATTATTATGGAAGGAATCTTCTTCTATAGTGGATTTGTAATGATACTTTCCCTACACCGGCAAAATAAAATGGTAGGTATAGGAGAACAGTTTCAATACATTCTAAGGGATGAAACAATACACCTAAATTTTGGTGTCGATCTTATTAATACCATTAAAGAAGAAAATCCTGGAGTTTGGACTGAAGCCTTTCAAGAGCACATTGTTAAGCTTATTGATGAAGCTGTCGTTCTAGAGTCAAGATATGCAAAAGACTGTCTTCCTGATGGTGTTCTTGGGCTAACTGCCCCTATGTTTGATGAATATGTGGGATATATTGCAGATAGACGCCTAGAGCGTATTGGCATTGCAAAACGCTATCATGGCTCAAACCCATTTCCATGGATGAGTGAAACAATCGATCTGCAAAAAGAAAAAAACTTCTTTGAAACAAGAGTCACTGAATATCAATCATCAGGAAATCTGGAATGGTAATAAATTTATGAAACTACCAAAAAACTTCTCTTTGCAGTTAGATCAAAAGATTCAAGACCTCGATCTTCAACTTAAACTGCTATATTTCAAGTGTCAAGATTATGAGATACCGATCATCAATTTGTACACAAAAAATGATGATGACAATCTATTTAGCATTACTCTTAACACGCATGTATGTTCCAGTAAGGGCTTAGCGCACATTCTAGAACATACAGTCTTATGTGGTTCTAAAAAATATCAGGTTCGTGATCCCTTTTTTGCAATGATTAGACGCTCATTAAACAGCTTTATGAATGCATTTACTGCAACTACCTGGACAAGTTACCCTGCAGCCTCAAGAGTAAAAAAAGACTACTATAACCTTCTTGATTTATATGTAGATGCTGTTTTCTATCCACAGCTCACAGATGAGTCGATCTTTCAAGAGGGGTATCGGTTAGAGCTTGAAAATAAAGACCCTCTAAAAATAAAAGAATGCGGTGTTGTCTATAATGAAATGCGAGGATCATTTGATAACCCTTATAGACAACTAATGCGTGAGTATGCAGCAGTATTCTTCCAAGATCATTGCTCAAGCTATGTCTCTGGTGGTTATCCAGAAAAAATTCGAGAAATCACTCCTGATGCCATTCGAAATTTCCATGCGCAATACTATGATCCCAGAAATTCTCTTTTTTACTTCTATGGCAATTACAATATAGAAGAAATCCTACATCACCTAAACAGGTCATTTTTTTCTCATTTAGATACTAATAAAAAGTTCGAAGCTATCCCTCCATTAGGTGAAGTCACTCGTTTTAAAAAACCCAAATACATGGAAGCCTCATACCCTAACCAAACAATCGATAGAGCGTCAATGGTTTTAATCTCTTATCTTACAAAAGCAATAGAATCGCCTGCTGATCTATTAGATTTATTAGCACTTAGAGTACTTGATGCCATTCTAACAGGTCATGATGGAGCTAAATTCAAACAAGAGATGCTCAAAGAAAAAAATGAAGATGGAACTCCTCTTTTTATTGAGATCAATTCCTATCTTGATGATACCTCCACTGAATTAGCCTTCACTCTTCTCTTTAAAGGATGTAATAAGGGATGTGCCAAAAAAATCAAAAAAGTGATCGATAAAAAACTAATAGAATTATCAGAAAAACCTTTTACAAAAGAAGAAATCGATTCAGCTATCCACCAAGAAAAATTTGTAGATCTTGAAATTGAAGGTTCTGGTGAAAAATATGCACTCGAACTTTTCTTTCGCTCCTCTATTTTTCTACATACACCCAAAGAAAATGCAGAATCCGTTCTTGTCGGCGCTCTTAATCCAGAAAAGACCTACCAGCTCCTTGAAGAAAAATGTTCTAAAGATCCCCTATTCCTGAACAAATTTATTACAAAATATCTTCTAAACAACAATCACACCCTTACTCTCGAATTTAACCCTGATAAATCACTTGCAAAGAAAGAAGAAAAAGAAATCCAAAACTATCTGACTGGAATTGAAGAAAGACTCTCAAATGAAGAGATCACTGCCATTGAAAAGAAAAGCCAACGACTAAAAGAATACCAGGAAGAAGATGAGAGTGCTGCGATAGATAAACTGCCCATCCTTGAGAAAAAAGACCTTCCTAAAGAAATCACCATGTACGATATTTCAACTTATAAAGATTCTCTAACTATATACCATCATGAGTGCTTTACAAACTCTATTGTTTATGCTGAAGTAGTATTTAATATTGGAGCTATGGATCAAGAAGACCTAGGCTACCTTAGACTATTTTCCATGTTTTGTACAGAAGTAGGGACTCTAAATGTACCCTATACCGAACACCTAAAAGAGGTTGAACAATTTCTTGGATCACTTAATGCCTCTCTCCATCTAGATAAGAACCTTGAAAATCCCAAAAGTGCTCAGTTCCTCTTCATTCTACAAGCTAAATGCTTTTCTAAAAACAGCAACAAGATGTTTGATATACTACAAAAAGTGATTAGTGGAGTTGACTTTTCAGATGAAGAACGTCTTTTAGAGCTTATAAGTCAGAGTGCAAAAAATATGGAGATCTCTCTAAAAAGCAAGGCTCACGCATATGCTATATACCAGTCTGCAGCAACTCTTTCACCAGTAGCTCTTCTTCATGAGAAGATGTATGGGTATTCCTTCTACCAATTTGTCCAGCATCTCTCAGAAAATATTAAAACCAAACTACCTGAGTTACAAGAAAAGTTCAAAGCGTTTGCAGACACTATCCTAAATTATAGACCCGAAGTTATTCTTAACTGTGAAAAACAGGAGGCTCAAGAAATCATTAAGAATAAACTCTACAATCTTAATCTATTAAAGTTTCAAGATGTATCATCTCTGGAGCCATTTATATTTTCACAAGATCTATCATTCAATTCTCCCCCTCATCAATCTCTAGAGCTTCAAATGGCCAATAACGCAAGTGCTATAAAGACTATTGACATTACAAATAGTGATGCCGCCTATCTTCTACTAGCATCCTACATCTTACGCAATAACCTACATACAGCAATTAGAGAAAAAGGAGGCGCTTATGGTGCCTATTGCTCCTTTAAGCCTCTTGGTGGTGTTTTTTTCTTTAGCAGCTACAGAGATCCACATACACAAAGAACATTTGAAGCCTTTGAAGAATCTCTGCAAGTCATTGTGAACAACGAATTTGATGAAAAGAATCTTTTTGAAGCCAAACTCCAAGCGATGCAAAAAGAAGAAAAGCGTTTACCCATTCACATGCGTGCCTTTAAAACCTTTATTAATAAAAAGACTGGTCTCTCCCCAAAGATCCAGAAACAATATAGGGAGAGAATCCTAAACGCTTCAAGTGAGGATGTTATACGTGCTATAAAACAGTATCTACTCCCTCAAATACCAAAAATGACAAAGATTTCATATAAATGACAAAGATTTCCTACAGAAGTTAATTCTATTCTGTTAAAATTGTGTACAACAAAAGATTTTTCAAAAGGAGTTTTATATGATTTTCAATAAATTGTTGCCACTTTCTGCAGGCCTGTTACTGACACTCTCGATGCCCCTTGAATCTAAACTATTTAGCTCAGACACTCCTAGTATAAATGAAGAACAAATGAAAAATAATGAAATGCTTGATCACTTCTCTCAAGGATTTGTAAATGTTGCTAAGCATTGTAGAGAGGCTGTTGTTCATATTAGGGTTGAAACGGGTCCATCATCGTACAAAGGACACAAGGATCTAAAAGACCCATCTTCACAGCTAAACCCTTTCGAACAATTTCAAGAACAACTATTTAACCAGTTCTTTGGCTCACAAGGACACAGGTCACGTGAAACGCCACCTCAAATCAGTAACGGATCAGGATTTATAGTTGACCCTGCAGGCTATATTATTACAAACTATCACGTCATCAAGGATGGAAACACCATCATCGTAGAGCGATATGGAAAAATCGAACAAGAATATATAGCTGAGCTTGTTGGCTATGATCCACATTCAGATCTTGCTGTATTAAAAATCGAGGCGGAAGATCTCCCCTCCCTAGAGTTTGGGGACTCTGATCAAATCGAAGTAGGACAGTGGACTGTAGCCATTGGTCACCCATTTAAACTAAGGCATTCAGTGACAGCTGGAGTGATCTCGGCAACACATAGAGGAGACCTACAAATCTCAAAATTAGAAGATTTTATACAGACAGATACCGCCATTAATCCAGGGAATTCTGGAGGTCCTCTTCTCTCCTTACGAGGCAAAGTAATTGGTGTTAACACTGCTATTCTTTCAAAAGGTGGAGGCTCAATCGGCGTAGGTTTTGCTGTTCCTTCTAATATATGTAAAATCATCTATGAGCAGATTAAAGAGAAAGGATCCTTTGATAGAGCCTTTTTAGGAGTGCAAATTCAAGATCTCTCTGATGATCTAAAAGAAGGGTTTAAAATTGACAAAAACATCTCAGGAGCAATCATAACAGATGTTGTTAAAAATTCTCCTGCAGCCCATGCAGGCATTCTTCCTGGTGATGTTGTCATCTCCTTTAATAAGATGCCTATCAATGGGGCTACACACCTACAAACACAAGTCGCAAAGCTTCCTTCTGGAGAAAGCTGCAATCTTCAAATTATACGTGATGGTAAGGAGAAAAAAATCACAATCACTCTCGGCTCCCAAAATAAAGGTGTGATATCTTCCTCTGGAAATGTATTAGATAAATTAGGAATTTCTGTAGACGAGGTAAGGGCAGATAATGCCAATAAATATGGCCTCCGCTCAACAGAAAAAGGTGTTGTAATTACAGAAATCCTACCAAATTCTACTGCTGCAAGGCTTGGTTGGAAAGAAGGAAGTCTCATCCTTGTCATTAATGGTACTAAAATTGAATCAGTAGAACATTTAAAAGAGTTAATTGAAAGTTCTGAAAAGGATGGTCGACTTGTCGTCTTAATGAACCACCAAGGAAGAGCCACATTCCAATCAATACCACACCCCTATGCAGAGAAAAAATAAACTAAGAATAGACAATAAAAAGACCCATACTCCTAGGAGTATGGGTCTTTTTATTACTCAAAAAAAGGCTTAATTCACTGCATCCTTAAGAGCTTTTCCAGCTTTAAATGTTGGTACAGTTTTTGCAGGTATCTTTAGCATCGCACCTGTCTGAGGATTTCTTCCCTGCCTTTCTTTTCTAGAAGAGACTTTAAAAGTTCCAAATCCAACGATTTGTATATCCTTACCTTTCCTAAGTTGTGCTGTTATAGCTTCTACATATGCATTTACAAATTTCTGTGTGTCTGCTTTTGTAAAACCTGTTGTATCAGAAAGTTCATCAATTAATTCTTGTTTATTCATAAGTTACCTCCAGTAATATCTTATATAAGATTTCTCTAGCTTAAGGAATCAACAAATTCTACACAAGTTATTCTATAACTAGTGTGCGAATTGAAGCAAAAGCTTCTTCTTGGAGGATTTCTTGCATATGTTCATGAGTGACGATATCTTTTAAACTTAACATCCATTCCACAGCCTCTTTTTGCTTTCCTTGATTAAGATAAGCAATTGCGCTATAGACATAAACTCTTACATCCTGAGTAAATTCAAGAGAGTCCTTAGATAACAAAATAACCTTTAAATAATCCTGTGACTGGAAGGCTGAAAGAAAATAAAAATAAAGGCCTTCAGGAGAAAGCTTTCGCAAATCCTCCACCATCTCAAAATATCTATAAGCTTCCTTAGGATTGTTATTAAACTCAATTTTAGCTATAGCTTCCATTGCTTTCACTTTTGCTATTGTTTGCGTGGAAGTCTTTTTATTTAGTCTATCCAATAAGGATGTTAGGCTACTTTTAAGTTCTTTTTCATCTTTTATCTTATGTATAGACTCGAGGTTTTTAGCTAATTCCTCGTCCTGATCCAAATCTGAATAATAACGAATCCTTCTAAAAAAATCGATATTCTGGAAAGCAAAAAGAGTAAAGACAGCTCCACCTAAAAATTGACCATAAAGAAAAAGGGTTGCAGCCAACAGAAAGCTCAAGCTTGCAGAAAAAATCAGTGCTATTTTCCACCCTTTAACGCCAAAGATCTTTTGTAAAATCACCCTTATTAACTGACCACCATCTAATGGAATTATCGGTAGCAAATTGATAAATGTCCAAAAAAGATTCAGGGAATAGGTCCAAAAAAGAATTTTTCTTACTAGTTCATTTTCAATTGGCATCTGGTATAACAACAAAGCAGCAACAAACAAAAGGAAACCAAACAACGGACCTGCCAAAATCATCACAAATTCCTGCCATGGCTTTAGTGATTTACCACTAGGAATTGTTACACCTCCAAAAGCAATCAATTCAATCCTTGGGTTTTGACCAAAAAGAAGCGAAAACAAGGCATGACCATATTCATGAACTAAGATGGAAATAAAAATAACACCCATCATTATCAGTGTGCCTATAAATGAATAGTTTGTAATTAAAAAACCAAGTATTGCAGATGTGACAAAAAAGCCTGGATAAATCTTAACGGGTATACGCATCTTATCTTCCTATTTCCTTGTATGCATTTTTATCGCACCTAATACAGCCTCTGCCATCTGACCGGGAGTGTCTGCTATTGTAACACCTGCATTTTCTAATGCCGTTATTTTATCCTTAGCACCACCTTTTCCACCACTAATAATTGCACCAGCATGCCCCATTCTTTTCCCTGGAGGAGCTGTAACTCCGGCAATGAAAGCAGCTACCGGTTTTGTACACTTTTCTTCGATCCATTTCGCGGCCTTCTCTTCTAGATCCCCCCCAATCTCTCCTAAGATCAAGATAGATTCAGTAGCTGGATCATTTTCAAAGAGCTCAAGTAAATCAATAAAATTTGTTCCATTCAGTGGGTCTCCACCTATACCTATACAGCTACTTTGCCCAAGACCCGCTTTTGTCGTCTGAAAGACTGCCTCATAAGTTAGCGTTCCTGATTTAGAAATAATACCTACAGAACCTCGCTGATGAATATACCCTGGCATAATACCAATTTTACACTCTCCCGGAGTGATCACTCCAGGGCAATTTGGACCAATAAGTCTGGAACTACTCCTTTTCATCCGATCCTTAACTTTAACCATATCAAGAACTGGTATACCTTCAGTAATACAAATAATTAAAGGAATACCAGCTTCCTCAGCCTCTAAAATTGCATCCATTGCATACTGAGGTGGCACAAATATAAGTGAAGCTTGAATTTTAGAACACTCATTAGCTTCTTTTACAGTGTTGAAAACAGGCAGTCCTAGTACTTCAGTTCCACCTTTACCAGGAGTAACTCCCCCAATGATTTTAGTCCCATATTCTATGCACTGTGTCGCATGAAATTTTCCAGCTACTCCTGTTATTCCCTGTACAATAACTTTAGTATTCTTGTTTACTAATATACTCATTGAGACCTCTCTGTTACCTTTTTAGCTGCTTCATCAAGCGTTTCTGCAGAAATAATCGTTATATCTGATGCCTCCAGTATTTCCTTTCCAAGCTCAACATTTGTTCCCTCCAGACGGACTACAATAGGAACCTTAATATCAATCTTTTTAGCGGCAGCAACTAAACCTTTAGCTATCACATCACATTTCATTATACCCCCAAAGATGTTTACTAAAATTGCAGTCACCTTAGGGTCTGTAAGGATCAATTTAAATCCTTCCACTACCTTCTCTTCATCTGCCCCACCACCAACATCTAAAAAGTTTGCAGGCTCTCCTCCGTAATGCTTAATAATATCCATTGTAGCCATTGCAAGGCCCGCTCCATTGACCATACAACCAATTTCACCATCAAAACTATGGTATGCCAAATTCCATTTGATAGCCTGTGCTTCAACGGCAAGCATTTGTGTCATATCCTCTAGTGCAGCTAGCTCTTTTTGTCTAAAAAGAGCATCACTATCTATTGAAATCTTTGCATCAAGTGCCAGTAGGTCTCCTTCTTTCGTCTCGATAAGTGGATTAATTTCAATAATAGAAGCATCTTTATCTACAAATAATTTCGCCAATGCTACTAACATATCTTCTAATTGGCTTCTTATTTTTCCATCAAACTGTAAAAAATCGAGTACTTTTTCCACAGTAGAACGATCAATACTGCCATCTACTGAAAAATATGCCTTCAAAATTTTTTCTGGTGATTTTTCAGCAACCTCTTCAATCTCCATTCCTCCTTCTGAGGAGCACATGATTACAGGTTTTCCCTCATCTCTATCCACAAGTAGAGATAAATAATATTCCTTTTCAATATTAACTGCAGGAGTAAGCATAACCTCATGAACAAAGATCCCGTCCTTAGTTGTCTGTGGTGTAACTAGTTGCATTCCTAATATTTCCTTTATGCACTTCTTTGCTTCTTCTCTATTTCGAGCAAGCTTTACCCCTCCACCTTTACCTCTACCCCCTGCATGTACTTGAGCCTTAACCACTACTTCATCACAACCTAAAGCATCTAGCTGCAGATCTATATCTTTTTCCAACAAATCAGAGGCTTTAAGTATCCTAAAGCTAGTAACTTTAATCCCATATTCAGAAAAAAGATCCTTTGCCTGATATTCATGTAAATTCACTAAAATCTCCCACTAAGTCTTATTTTCTATATCTCGAAAAGCCTCTTATAGATCAATAGAGATTGTCTATAAGACGAATAAATGATACATTATGGACACTATGTTTTCCTTTATAAAGAAAATTAAGAAGAGTCTCTTTTCTATAAGTCTTGGAAAAAGGCTAAAATCCCTTTTTGCAAAACCTCTTGATAATGAAACTGTTGAGGAGATAGAGGAGCTTCTCTATGAAGCTGACATGGGATCTACATGTGTTAATCTCTATATCAATAGAATCAATAAATACTATAAGCTTCATCCAAAAGCTTCCGCTTCAGATCTCATTTCAGAAATGAAAGTCTTAACTAAGAGCATCTTAGAACAAAAGCCTCGTACAATCTCCCCTCCTCTAGATTCAAAAACACCTCACCTACATCTAATACTAGGCGTAAATGGTTCAGGAAAAACAACAACATGCGCTAAATTAAGCAAACGTCTAAAGGATAAGGGTAATAAAGTCTTACTAGCAGCATGTGACACCTATAGAGCTGCTGCTGTTTCACAACTAAAAAAATGGTCAGATCGTGTAGGTGTAGATCTTATGAGCACTGAAAATTCTAAAATTCGCCCCTCCTCTCTTTTCTTTGATGCTATAGACAAAGCACAAAATGAAGGATATGACTATGTCCTCTGTGATACTGCTGGTAGACTCGAGAATAAAGAAAGTCTAATGGAGGAGATAAAAAAAATCTACTCCATTGGAAAAAGAAAACATCCTCAAGGCTCTATTACTACCTATATGGTGCTCGATGGAACAATTGGTCAAAATGCTCTAGAACAAGTCAAAAGTTTCGATACTTACACCCCCATTGATAAGATTATTATCACCAAGCTAGATGGCTCAGCCAAAGGTGGTGCGCTTATCCCAATATATAATGAATTTAAAATCCCTATTGAATATATTGGCATTGGTGAACAAGAAGAAGACCTTATACCCTTTAATCTTAATGATTATATAGAGGCTCTATTCCAAACATGACAAAACAAGCAACTAACTGTCTATCTCTCATAAAAAGCTATCTTGCAGAGAACTATTCTCCAAAAGAATATCTTCTAATGAATGATAGATTCACGATTAAAAGCGTCAAAAAAATAGCACACAAACCAACCGTAAAACCAATCATTCAACCCCTTATCGCTCCCACGAAATTAAAAGAAATAAAAAATGAGAAAAAAGCTCTGCCAAAGCCTCTGTCTAAAAAATCACCTTCATCGAAACCACGCACAACAAATCACAGGGACCCTCTAGAGCTTAATCAAGTAAAAGAATTAGTAGCAATTCTTGCACCCTCACTAAAAATTCATGACACCCCTCCTCCATGTACAGCTCATAAATCTCTTGAAGCCTCGAGACAGGAAAAAGAGATATCACCAATTCCCATTTTCATAACAAAAAAAGAAGCCGAGCATCTTCCCTTTCTTACAAATATAGCATTAGCAATTTCTACATATATTGCACCATCTAAGGTAATAGACATTACACCATTTGAAAAAAACTATAAACAACTACTAGAAATGGAAGAGATCCAATGTATCATCGCACCAGATACCCTATTTCTCCCAGGTAACAAGCTTCT
This sequence comes from uncultured Chlamydiae bacterium, assembly GCA_902609415.1. Lineage (GTDB taxonomy): Bacteria > Chlamydiota > Chlamydiia > Chlamydiales > CACLRR01 > CACLRR01. The sequence goes on along the minus strand of CACLRR010000003.1, from coordinate 48,529 downwards.
TTCTTTTTATAAGGAAACACCTCAGCGTATGCTTAAGAAGCTTGGCAACAAACCCCTTCTGCTGTTGACTGATCTCTTACTTTACTATAAATCCCCCCTTCTAAAAGCTTCACTATGGAAAATCCTATTACAAAACCTAAAACCATACAAAGTTAATGAGTAGACCTCTTTTCGTCTCTATACTCTTTGATAAATCGCTTGATAGACCCTTTGACTACCGTGTACCAGATCACCTGGCATCACAAATTAAAGAAGGACGAAGAGTTTCTGCCCCCTTAAGAAAACGTGTACTCTTTGGAACTATTATAGGAGTAAGTGATAAAAGCCACATTAAGAACATTCTTCCTATTCAAAGCATCATCCATGAGGAAAAAGGATTTACAGAAGAGCTCTTTGCATTGGCTAAATGGATCTCAGACTACTACATTTCCCCTTTAAGAAAAGTACTAATCACCATGCTTCCTAAAAGTGTAAGGCGCAATATGCAAGAGAAACGAGAAAAGCTCATTATTAGAGGACTTACGATAGAACAAATAAGAAAAGAGTGTAGTGAGCTTCAAATAAAATATGGAAAACAGGCTCAAGTTCTTGAAGAAATTCTTAAACAACCTAAGGGGATACTTCTTTCTGAAATGACCTCTGTTTATGGACTCTCTAGAAGCAGTATCCTCACTCTTCTTAAGAAGGGAATACTTAAGGAGCGTTCTATAGAAGTTGATCGTTCACTCCTTCTTGAAGATGAATTTTTTCCAACGATACCAAAAGAACTAAATCAAGAACAACAAACTACCCTTACTGCAATCAATACAACAATTAGTAATCAGAAATACACAACACATCTCCTACACGGAATTACTGGAAGTGGAAAAACCGAAGTGTATCTCCAGGCTATCGATCATACTCTGAACATGAACAAGAGTGTTATTCTTCTTGTTCCTGAAATTGCCTTAACAAATCAAACTATGGAAAGACTCAAAGCAAGGTTCCAACAAAGAATCTGTATTCTTCATCATCGACTAAGTGATGGTGAAAGGCTTGATGCATATAGAAATATACGGATGCAGAAGGTTCAAATTGTCGTTGGTGCAAGATCTGCTATTTTTTCACCTCTTGAAAATTTGGGACTAATCATCGTTGATGAGGAACACGATAACTCATACAAGCAAAACGATGATACTCCTTTTTATAATGCAAGGGATGTAGCAGTAAAAAGAGCTCACCTAAATAATGCTACAGTTATTCTTGGTAGCGCTACACCATCGTTAGAAAGCTTCTTTAACACAACAATTAATAAATACCAACTTCATACACTTTCATCAAGAGCAACACAAGCTGAAAAACCAAATGTACATATTATAGATATGCAACATGAAATGGATAAGAATAAAAGTTTCACCCTCTTTTCTGATATGCTTTTACAAGGGATTAAGAAAAGAATTGAAATTGGTGAACAGACGCTAATCTTTCTTAACCGTAGAGGTTACTTTGGCTCTCAGGTATGTACAACCTGTAATGACGCCATAAAATGCCCTTACTGCGATCTATCCTTAACCTTTCATAGAAGAAATAATCTATTGTCATGTCACCTCTGTGGGTATGAAATAGTTACTGAACAAGCTAAATGTAAGAACTGCACCTCCACACAGACTTATAAGTTTAAAAGTCCAGGAACAGAACAGGTTGAACGAGCTATTAGAGCTATCTTCCCAGAAGTTAGAACACTTAGAATGGATAGGGATACAACAAAGCTTAAAGGTAGCCACCAAAAAATCTATCAAGAATTTAGAGCAGGAAAAGCAGATATTCTGATTGGAACACAGATGATCGCCAAAGGTCTACATTTCCCCTCTGTTACCCTTGTAGGAATACTACAAGCAGACAGCTCATTAATGATCCCTGATTTCAGAGCTGGAGAAAATGTCTATCAAACAATCACTCAAGTTGCAGGAAGGTCAGGAAGAGGTCTGCTACCGGGAGAAGTGATCGTTCAAACCTTTAATAAGGATCACCCAATCATTAAGCTTGCAAAAGAAGAAGACTATCAAAAATTCTATGAATATGAAATCAAAGATAGAAAGTGTTTTTTATACCCCCCCTTTTCCCGCCTTGCAAAACTGACCTTCACTGGCAAGGATGAAGGAAAAACCCTCTATTTTGCAAAGACCTATCATAACCATCTTACAAAAAAATTACCAGAAGGCTATCAGATTACAGGTATTAACCCTTGTGGATATGCACGTATAAAGGAGCGTTTTCGCTTTCAATGCATTATTAAATCAGAAAGCCTCACAAAACTTTCTAGAGTTATCAAAAAAATTCCAATTGATATACCTAAAGAAATCTCATTTCATATCGATATTGACGCTAGAAATACATTTAGCTAGTATTGGAGTGATCTATAGCTGCCAGCTTCTTCATCGTTGGAAAGAATAAAACATCCCGAATACTCGTCTTCCCTGCAAATAACATCACCATACGATCAATTCCTATTCCAAGTCCACCTGTTGGAGGCATCCCTTGAGACATAGCTTCAAGGAAATCTTCATCCATTGGATTTGCTTCACCATCACCTTCTGTTAAGAGCCTTTCCTGCTCCTCCAATAACTCTCTCTGTAGGATAGGATCATTTAATTCTGTATAAGCATTGGCAAATTCAGTTCCCATGATAAAGAGTTCAAAGCGCTCTACAATTCCTTCTTTTCTAAGCTCTGGATCTCTATGAGGTTTACAAAGCGGTGTCGATTCTATCGGATAGTCATAAATGAATGTTGGTTGAATAAGCTGATGCTCCACAAACTCCTCAAAGATCATTACCATTAGATGCCCTCTTGAAGCCTCTTTAATCTTCTTATCTTCTAGATTTCCTTTATCAAGAAGCATTTTTTTTAATTCATCTTCTGATTTTTCATCAAAATTAAAGTCTGCAAACTCTTTAATGCTATCCTTTAAACTAATTCGTCTCCATGGTGCAGTAAGATCAATATCATGCTCATTTCCATCTCTATCAACCCTTGTTCCAATATGAGTTTTATCAAATAGTTTCTTAGCAATCTCTTCAAATAATCTTTCAGTAAACTCCATTACATCATTATAGTCCCAATGAGTCGCATAACATTCTACTGAAGTAAATTCAGGATTGTGTGTTAAATCCATGCCCTCATTCCTAAAAAGTCTTCCTATCTCAAAAACACGTTCCATACCGCCAACAATCAACTTCTTTAGAGGGATTTCAAGAGCAATTCTCATATACATATCTAAGGTTAGAGCATTTAGATGAGTTTTAAATGGTTTTGCCTGAGCTCCTCCATAGGTGTGCTCTAGTATAGGAGTTTCTACCTCAATAAAATTATGTTTCTCGAAAAATGAACGCATAGTTTGTAATATCATTGAACGCATTTTAAACGTTATCATCACTTCTGGATTTGCTATAAGATCCAAATAACGTTTTCTATAGCGCGTTTCTTTATCTTTTAATCCACTATACTTATCTGGGAGTGGAAGAAGTGTCTTGCAAAGAAGAGTTACCTTGTGTGCAAAGAGTGTCAGTTCACCTTTATTTGTTCTAAAGATATATCCCTGAATTCCAAGGTGATCACCAAGGTCTAATTTCTTTTCAATAAACTTATGATCAGTAATACCAGCTTCTGGAGCTAATCCCTCCACCTTTGTAGTATCTCGATTAAAGACCACCTGTATTGTTTCTGTTCCTTCTTTCAACTGTGCGAAAATATTTTTACCCATTGCGCGCATAAGAACGAGTCTTCCTGAGAGGATAGAACGCTTAGTATTTCCTTGCATGGCTTCATCAAAACCACCCTGCTCTTTCTCATAAGTAGATCTACACTTAGAAACTGTATTAGTTGTAGAAAATTTATGTGGATAAGGTTCCACACCAAGTTCTCTAATTTCATTTAATTTTTTTAAACGGACTGTATAATCCTCAGAAAGCATATAATCTGGACCTGTACTCATCAATATTACCTATTTTATAAGAGTACCAGTATCCGTATCAGGGGTATTGTTGTCTAGAAATTAAGATCAACCTTTAATTGCAAGGCTGCTAAATTCTCGAAGGCTAGTTCATGAGAATAAATATCAATATACGCCCTGCTTGCAGAAAGTGTTGGCATTGACACCATGCCAAGAGCTATTTGGAATTTATTTTTGACGATTCTAACTCCAGCTGCGACTTCATGTGCCAAATCATAATGAGCTACATTCTGAACATGCCTCTTCTCTTTTTTAACCAAACCAGTGGGAGTAGAAGATCCGCTAGAAAAAGTGTTTTCTCCAGTAACATGAATTTTTACTGTTCCATCAATACGCCTTATTAGTGGTGCATAAGCCGCATACAACTGTACCCCTCCAAATTGCATACTATAATTGACTGCAGGTTTTAGAGCGATATATGTTAGCTCTCTATCTATCATATTTTTTATTGAAGAGATTCCAGAAGTTATCTCAGCTTCTTTGCCTCTATCCTGAACAGCTTCCGTTGTGATATCTTGATTTGTAAAACCAATAAGAAAACCTAAATGAGTGTCGATATACTCACTAGAATAACAAAAATAGAGCTGTGTTGATATATCTTCATAGTCTAATTCTGACGTTATAGATGACAAAGAAAGTTGATTCATAGAATGCACAGCAGCAAATTGATCAGCGGAGTCTGTAGAGGAATCCAACCAATAGTAATGATGCCCTAAAAGATAAATGCCAGAATCTGCACTGGCAACTTCACTATTTTTCTTTGAGTTTTCTATTCCACCACGAGCATTAACTCCCACTTTAATTGAGCCTTTTGTCACCATAACTAGATCTGTTGAAAGATCTAGTTCTATAAAATGAGTTCCTATATTTGGTAAATCAACACTCCTATTTGACTCCATAGATGATCCATTATCTGATCTTTCATAACCTAGAGGGATAGAATAACTAAGGCCATAGTAATAAGAAAGAGATGTAGAAAAAGTACCCTTATATGAACTACTCCACGATGGAATATTCGTATCTTCAGTGGTATCTAATACTGTAGCTACAGCGCTAGAAGAGAGTGTTGCCATACAAAAACACAACCACAATCTAAATAAGCTACTCATCTTTACTACTTCCTTTTTAGACGTGATCCTGTCTTTGTATCTTCAATAACATATCCATCTTTATCAAGCAAATCACGTATTCTATCAGCTTCATTCCAGTCCTTTTCCGCTCTTGCAATATCTCTCATTTTTAACATCTGCAAATATCTTTCGTGGATCTTATCATCTGGATGACTATTAATTAATACTCCAAAAATTTGGTCTATCTCTTCAAAAAGCGAAATAATACGTTCTGCATCCTCTTTAACAAGTTTGCCTTGATCTAGAAGAGCATTAATCTCCTTCATGAACGGAAAGAGAAGGGCTAACACTTTATCGATGTGTAAATCATCTGCAAATCCATTCTTTATCTTTTTACTAATATCATTAATCTTCTCATATAAAGAACCTTGAGAATCCATTAGTCTTTCTAAGGTCGCTTCTTCACCATCGATATATTCTTTAAGTCGGCCAATAAAAGTATCAAATTTTCTTAACAAACCTTGAGAATCCCTTAGTCTTTCTAATGAAAAATCTAACTGAGTTCTGTAATGTGTTTGTAGGAGATTGAGTCTAATTTCCCTTGGAGAAAAACCCAGATCAGTTAAATCGGACAATGTGTAAAAATTATTAAGGCTTTTAGACATCTTTTTACCATCTACTAGAAGATGCTCTGCATGAAGCCAATAATTCACAAAGTGCTTACCAGTACATGCCTTAGACTGAGCTATCTCATTTTCATGATGAGGAAAAATATTATCTACTCCTCCACAGTGAATATCTATAGTATTTCCAAGAAGTGACAAAGCCATTGCCGAACACTCTGTATGCCAACCAGGTCTTCCTTTGCCCCACGGCGAATCCCAGAAAATATCTCCATCTTTCTTAGAATTATATGTTTTCCATAACACAAAATCTGCAACGCCATCTTTTTCATACTCATCTGCAATACGATTAGAGGCACCTGGCTTAAGTGCAACTTTTTGAAGATGTGCAAGTGCTCCATATTCATCAAATTTTTCTATTTTAAAAAACACATTGCCTTCTTTTTCATAAGCATACCCTTTATCAATAAGTTTTTTAACTAGATGAATCATTTGAGGAATAAACCTAGTTGCTTCTGGATATTGTTCTACTTTTAGAATATTAAGACTTTCTAGGTCCTTAAAAAACTGATCTTTATACTCTTGAGTAAATTCCTCTAATGAACAGTTCTTTTCTAGGGCACCTTTAATCGTCTTATCATCAACATCAGTAATATTCATCACCTGGTTTACTTTATAGCCAAAAAATATAAGTACTCTTCTTAAAAGATCCTCAAAGATATAGGTGCGTAAATTTCCTATATGAGCCTTATTATAAACTGTAGGTCCACAGGTATATAAGGTAACCTTACTCTCAGATATAGAATTAAATATTTCTTTTTTTCTGTTTAATGTATTAAAGAAAATAAGTTTCACTAAATATACCCCACTCGTTTTCCTAGGAGTTTATCTAGTTCTACAAAATCTACCTTACCATTACCAAGAACAGGAATCTGCTCAAGATATTTCACCTCATGAAGCTTAAAGAGTCGTGAAAAACCTGATTCTATTATCATCATATTAGCCTTATCTAAGGCAATATCAATTTCTGAAAAGAGAACCAATCTCTGAGTACCATTTTTAGCTTCTGTAGTAGAAAGTGCGAAGGGTGAAGTGACCTCTTTTTCATCAATAATACCTAACTTCTTGGCCCTTTCTAAAAGAGCTTCCTCAATAGCTACAAGAGAAATCATCTCTGCCCCTCTCTTAATACAACGCTTACTTCTGCCTGTAATTATCAAAAAATCATCCTCATCCACCATTCCTAAATCACCTGTTCTAAAATAGGATATTCCTTTTATCTCTATAAAAGGATTCAATGTTGATTTATAGTAGCCAGAAAATATGCTCGGTCCTGCCACCACAATTTCACCAACCTGCCCTTTCTCTCTAATTACTAAGCTCTTAGGATCTATTATTTTTAGATCAATGTTGCTTAATACCCTACCTACACCTTTACTTTTATCTCCATCATGAACCGAACACACAGCAAGAATAGGAGAAGTCTCAGTTAATCCATAACCTTCTAGCAATATACCACCTAATGACTGGACATATTCTCTTAGTGAAGCCGGAGCTTTCTCCGCCCCTGTTATCCAAATCCTTATAGACTGTAATTGTCTAGGCTGAGATGCATTAATAAGTATCTTATAGAATGTAGGAGCAAAGAATATAACTGATGGAGCCCACTTCATAATCTCTTGCTTTAATGCCGTTGTATCTAAAGGATCAGGCGAGAAAACAGTTTTAATACCTAAGAGAATTCCTAGAAGAGAAACATTGAAACCAAAGACATGAAATGGGGGCAAGGGCACTATGAATACATCTGAAACAGATAGGTCTAGACTAGACATTGCTCCCAAGTGATTTGCCATTAGATTTGCATGAGTTAGCGGTACACCCTTTGGTTTACCAGTACTTCCACTTGTATACAGCATGACAGCTGTATCATGGCTAGTAATGCTATGTGCTCCAAATGATTCTAGTATTGATTTCTTTGGCTGAGCACTCATCCAGAGACCAAGCACCTTATCATAAAGTGTAAGATTATTTTTGATCTCTTCTAAAGGCCATATTTCAGCATCTCCAACGTTTTCTAATTTTACTTTTTTTAAAAACTTATTCGAGCTAATAACTGTCTTTAGTTTCATCTCATTAATAACATGATTAGTAAAGTTGGTACCGACTGTCCAATTAATCAATACTGGAATCTTATTAGCAAGCATAGTTGCAAGTATCAGTAGCTGACAACCTATTGTTGAAGGCAGCATAATCCCTATATGCTTTTCCTCCTTTTTGCTAATTGCTCCTGCTAAGATCACAACAGCCTTTCTCATGCTCTTAAAATCCATACTTCCCAAGACTTGATCTGCAACAATTTCATAATTATTCATCCGCATAGATTGATTCAAAAAACCTTCAATTAATGTCTCTGCCTCCAAATAGCAGGGCTCAGGTCTATCTTTCTCTTGTCTCCATTTAGAAGAAGAAACTTTTTCCTCATTTAAGGAATCTTGAGCTTTTTCAGCATTAACAGCTGCTACCAATACATCATTAACACTTTCTAAATCACCAGGCTGCAGCGATGAGTCTATGTCATAATTACTCTCAAGATGTGAATAGAGGGAAGCTACATCTAAAGAATCCATACCCAATTTATATACAAGGTGATCTGTCTGGTTAATTTCTCCTACAGGTTTACTTGTGATCTCTGAAATCTTATAGTAGAGATCTGCTTTAACAGGGTGAGGAAGGAGATGATCCTCTAGAGAAGAAGAATCTCTTGTAAACCGCTGTTCAACTTGCTCAATTTCCTTTGTTTTTAACAAAAAGTGTATTTTTGTTCTAACAACCCTCTCAAAGGGGGTTCTTTCTTGAAGATTGTCAATGTTCTTTGCATAGTTATTATACCATTCTTCCAGGTAAGCATTGCACACCCGCTTATCGTTTAGTGGAATCTCTCCTTTAGAGTGTTTAAACTCAATAAGTAACTGTCTTTTTGGAGCAAAGAAAATTCCATTAATTAAAACAATACCTAATGCCCTAAGAGCCTCTTTAGGTACAGAAGGTGCCCTATTATTTTCTCTTGAAAGGTGGCTTCCATACAGTCCTGAGATTCTAACTAGGATAATATCAAGCTCTGGATTACGCTTTAATATCTCATAGGCCAATGATCTGCCGCCTAGCAGTTCTTCTTGTGTATGCTTCATCCTTCCTGAAGGAAAAATTAACACATGGCCTTGATTATCGAGCGTCTTACAAACTATATCAATAAGCTCTTTTGTCTTATCTATTTTCTCTTGACTTACAGATGAAAATAGGTCTGGAACACAAATAGGGTTAAGAAGTTTGATAAAAGGTTTGAAAAATAAAGACTTATAATACCCTTCAAAGACAAGTGGCCTTAAATCAAAACGCAAATTAACCGTAACAGCAACCAATAATCCATCAAGTAGTGAGGTGTGATTTGGCATAATAAGAACAGGCTTGTCCTTAAATATTTCACTATCCAATAATTCGATATTTTCTTTTCTTACCTTATAGCGTAAGGATATCAATCCTAGGAAGATCCATCGTAAAAGGCGCAATAAAACTTTTCTCATAATACCTCTGTCAAATAAGAAAATAATATACAACATCTATGAATTAATGGCTATTTTGCTCTCAGCGAAAGAAGTCTAGGATTAAATTATTTGACTAATTTATTACTAAGATATAATAATTAAGTTAAGTAATAATGGAATTATATGAGTGATAACGAAAAGGAATTTGGAGATAGATCACCTTCTATCATACAAAAGATCAGGAGCCTAATGAATACTATTCAAGAAGAGGCTGCTTATTCTAATAAAAAGAAAAATAGTTTTTCAGTCTCAGTACACCCTGATCATAAGAAAAGAGAAAAGAAATAAAACTAACTTTTCCTTTTATAAACAAATTTTATTATTGACCATAATATTTTAAATCAAGTAAACATGTTATTACAGTTATACTAAATTATAGGAGGAAAAATATGAGAACAGACGACATCCAACCAACCCCTCCAAGTGGAGTTGTTAGCCCTGATAGTACAAATGTTCCAAATGATAAAAGGGTTGAGGATCTAGCAAAAACTTCTTTTCTCCGAAAAGATCATCTTGCTCCATCATTAGTAGGAAGAACAAGCACTATTACAGGTGCAAATAGAGTGGCACAGGTTGCTTCAAGAGTCTGGCCATAGATTCTTCTAATTGCATAACCCCTGAAGCCTTAGTGGTAGTTATCCCTTAATTTTTTGGTAAAGCATGCCAAAAAAGACCACTTTAAATAGGTCAAGTGGCATATATATCAGTGCTCCATAGATAATAGCCTTCTCAATACCTATAAAACTTCCAAGCCATAAAGCTCCAAAACTATACTGCAGAAGTGTTCCAATCACTAGATAACTGATTGCTCTAAAGCTACCATTCTTTCCTTCCATCGCACCACCGATAAAATAAGCGGAGAGAAGATAACCTACAAGGTATCCCGCTGTTGGTCCTATAATAAGAGCTGGGCCAACTATCCCAGAAGCTAGAGTTGGCAATCCAACAAGAGCTTGCAATATCAAAAAACTCACCATGTACAATGCTCTTTTTCTACCTAAAAATAGAGCCATGAAAAGAACAGCACTATTTTGTAGAGTAAAGGGTACCTGACTTATTGGAAGATATACCTTTACAAGTCCAGTCATAGCAAGAAGAATACTTGAAATAAACCCAATAGAAATATCATTGATCCAATGATATGAACTTTTTTCCTTTATGCCGCAAGCTACACTCATTTTTTTTCTCCTTAAATATACGCCTCAAGCGCCTTTGTTAGTGTGTTATTCTTAAGATAGTTTCCTATATCATTTGTCCATTTAGTCTCAATAATCTCATTATAATCTGGAGTCGTTTCAATAGGTTTATCCACCTTTGCTACAAAATAGTAATTTTTCTTATTAACTTTAGTTCCACTAGGGTGAAGATATGAATAGTTCTCTGATATAATCTTTTTCGTCTCTATTTCAGATACAGTCTTTTCATCTAGCTTAACTCCAGTTTCCTCCTCTAATTCACGAAGAGCTGCTTCTAATTCAGTCTCATTACTTTCTTGATGCCCCTTAGCAAAACCCCACCAAGGATCCTTCCCTTTAAAGTCTTTATTCTTCACTAAAAGAAACTGCCCTTGTGCAATCAAAATCACCCCATAAGCTTTTTCTTCTCTAATCTTCATATTTTTTAAACACAAGTGTTGAATTATGCCCACCAAAACCAAAAGAATTGGATATTGCTATATTACCACAATAATTCTGCGATTTATTCTGAATAATATCGATATTACGAAGCGCTTCTTCTGGATCATCAACATTAATTGTTGGAAATAATCTCTCTGTTTCAAATGCTTTTAATATAGAAATTGCTTCTATTCCCCCGGCAGCTCCTAATGAATGCCCAATCATACTCTTGATACTATTCATCTTGATATCTGTATCCTTACCAAAAACTTTGTGTATAGCATTCACCTCACATAAATCGCCAACAGGGGTAGATGTTCCATGTGCATTCACGTAATCTACCTCACCTGGTGTAACTCTCGCATTCTTTAAGGCTTGCTCTATGCAGTTAGCAGCTATAGCGCCATCTTCTCTGGGACTTGTCATATGATATGCATCACAATTAAAAGCACCACCTAGATACTCTCCTAAAATCTTCGCGCCCCTCTTTTTAGCATGCTCTAACTCTTCTAGTAACAAGACACCTGCACCAGAACTCAATACAAACCCATCACGATTTTTATCCCAAGGTCTAGATTGTGTGCTAGGATCTGTATGAGCTTTGCTTTCTAAAGTATCAGCTGATGTTTCCAAACCAGATTTACCCATTGCAACTTTGTGTTTATCTCTTGAAAGTGCCTTCATGGCACTAAATCCCGCTGCGCACAATCCATTTTGGGAAGCCTCTACGCCGCCAGCTACCATTACATCTGCTTCATCTCGTAAGATGTGGTCTGCTGCCGCTTTTATGGAATAGTTTGCTGTAGCACAAGCTGTAGAGATAGAGTAATTAGGCCCCCTCATGCCATATCTTATTGCCACAAGACCTCCGCCCATATTAGTGATAATATTTGGAACAAAGAAAGGACTTACTCTACGAGCTCCCTTTTGAGGATTGTATAAGGTTTGGGTTCCCTCCATGAATTTTCCCATGCCGCCCATTCCAGAGCCGATAATACAACCTATCCTTCCAAGATCTATAGAAGTAAAATCAAGATTTGCCATTTTACAGGCATCAACTGATGATCCCATAGTAAAAGTGATTGCCTGGTCATATCTCTTATACTCTTTAGCAGAAAAATAATCTTCAGGGTGATGGTGTCTTGCAAAAGCTGCAAAGGTAGTAGGCAAATTCAATTCTTCAAATTCAGGTACAGTACGTACACCACTTTTGCCTAAAAGAACTTTTTGATAAAATTGATCTATATTATTTCCAAAACAGGATACCAAACCCATCCCAGTAATGACGACTCTTCGACTACTCATCAAACACCTAAAAGAATTTATTTTCACAAATTATATCAAAAGTAATGAGAAATATTCAACATTAAGTCTCTTATCAGCTAAAAATAAATAAAATACCGTTTACACTATGCAGTCTGCTGAACTTCTAGATCGACAACTCTTCCTTTAGACCACAACTGCTCAAGCTGAAAGTTATCTCTTTGACCAGGCATGAAAAGGTGAATGATGACATGCAAATAATCAATGACAATCCAGTCACCAACATGCAGACCCTCTACTCTTACAGGTCTTATACCAGCTTTCTTCATCTCCTCAATTACGCTTGCTGCGATCGCCCTTACATGACGATCTACGTTGCCTTCTGCAATAAACAGGTAATCAGTAATATTTGAGAATTCACTCACATCTAGTGCCAGTAAATTAAATCCTTTTTTGTCGGCTACAACTTGTGCTACTGCACTTAAAAACTTCTCTGATTCGTTCTTCATGCCAACGAGTATAGTGGATGTCCCAGAATAGTGTCCAGACCTTTTATATTAAAAGAATCTCTCTTATGAAAAAAAATCATCCAAAATTAATTTACATATCCCCTTTCTATCCATATTTGCGAAATTAAGCCAATTAAATGCTTCTTCAGACCTAAACCAAGTAAACTGCCGCTTTATATAGCGTCTTGTCGCCTTTTTAAACTCTTTTACAAAGGTATCCCAGTCCTCTCTCCTTTTGCCATTTTCTATATAATCTATGCACTGACGATATCCAATTGCACGGGAGGTACTCTCATTTTCACAAAGACCTTCCTTAATCAAATCCTCAACCTCCTCGATAAGCCCTACTTCAAGCATTAAATCACAACGCCTTTCTGCTCTTTCATACAAAATTTCTCTTGGATAATAGAAAAACCAACATCGGTAATCGACATCCTTGTCAATAAAAGTCTGCTTCTCTATTTTATAATCACTTACCCGCCTTTTTGAAATCAGCATAATTTCTAGAGCTCTAATTATTTTTTGTTGATCTGACCTTGTAATTGTCTTTGCATATTCAGGATCCACCTTCTGTAATTTTTCATATAATAATTCAGGACCAAATTTATCACAATCCTCCTGCAAGCGGCTTCGCACCTCTTTATCTTTTGCAGGCCCTTCAGGTGGACCATAAAGAAAACTTCGTATATAAAACCCTGTACCTCCGACCAGGATAGGTATTTTACCACGCGCTATAATCTGATTAAAAACTTTTTTTGCAAGTTGGATATAATCAACAACATTAAAGGGATCTTTAATGTCACAAATATCTATAAGGTGGTGAACCACCTCTTCTTGTTCAAGAGGAGAAACCTTTGCTGTTCCTATATCCATACCACGATAGACCTGCATCGAATCAAATGAGATTACCTCTCCACCTATCATCTTAGCTAAATCAAGTGATACAGAAGATTTTCCTACGCCAGTTGGCCCTGAAAGCACAAGACACTTCTTCTTTTGATATTGTGAACCTATTAAATTTGCTCTTTCTAAGGTATTAGAAAAAGAGTCTACACCCTTATCATTTTCATTTAAAATATTCACGTGCTTCTTTTTCACCAGGAGCAATTTTTAGTATCTGCTCAAACCCTGCCATCTTAATTATTTCCATGACATCATCATGCAAGGAGTGTAGGACTATCTTACCTCCTTCAAAACCCTGTACCCTTTTAGTCATTGCAAGTAGAACTCTCATTCCAGCACTACTTAAATAATCTACATTGTTAAAATCTATAATCAGCCTTGTATGGTTGCCATCTAAAAGCGTATTTAATTGATTTTCTAACTGCGGCGCTGTTGTTGCATCAACCCTTCCATTTACATGAATAATACTCTTGTCATTCTCTTCATCAACTTCTAATCTCATGGTAAAACTCCCACTTTGTGTCTATTTTGTTACGTTTTTATTTTCTTATCAACTATTTTCTCTTGTGATTTCTATATAGTTACCAGGCAAAATTCATCTATACACTATCTCTGATTTATATAATCTACTAGACACTCCTCAGTCATTATATAATAAATCTACCTAAAAATCTCCTAGAAGAGATAATAAACTAAAGTGAAATAGTAAGTCCTCATACACTATTCTCCGTCTAAAGATTCAATAAATGCTAACTGCTTGATACGAAAGTCAATCATCAAATCTCCTTTTGAAATCTCCTCTCTAGTTAAAGTGCGATAATCTTCTAAATTCCTTCTATAATCCCTTACATCTAATCTCAAATAGTGCTTCTCATCTCCTTCTCCTATATTAATAACAACAATAATCTCCTGCTTTGCATAACTTGAGTGTCTCCTATTTCTAAGGTCTATCTTCTCAATATTTAATCCCTGCAATTGTTGAAGCAAAGTTAATGCAACTTCTAAATTTGGATGCTCTACAGCCTCTCCATAGCGAGGAAGTGTGTCAAAACCTAGAAGTATCTCAGGAAGCCTTTTAGGAGAGAGAAACCCCTCCATTGGAAAAACAATCCTCGAAGCATCAAGACCTATCCCATTAAATTCCCCTAAAAGAGCAATAGGCTCTCTTACCTCATAATCAATATAAATAGTGGAAGGTGGGCGTTTTTGAACACTCACTTTCTTAATAATAAAACTATTCAATAATGCCTCAGTTGCCTTCTTCTTACTAAACTGCTTAAAATAGAGAGAGTGATCTACTGAAAGATCTAGTAATTCTTCTAGATATATTTGAGGAAGAGCCTCCTTTCTTGATCCTGTTTGAATAATATATTCAATTCTATCCCCATTTATATAAGCCATTTTTTTAAGGTTTCTTCTCAGTTTTATGCCTATAACTGGAATAATAAAAATAAGTATTAGGGCAACCACCCATACTCTAATAGACCTCACAGGCTCTCCAAGATTAATGAGGCAATTGTATCTCTTCCAGCGCCCATAGCCACAACTACATCACCTTCCATTAAGGTGTCCTTAATAAATCCAGACAAATCTTCTCTTCTTACTTGCTCTACCCGCCCACCGTCAACAGATTTTAAAATTTTTGTAAGCACTTCCTCTTCCGCTTTCTCATTTGAGAAGACAACATCAGTCACTACAGACAACTCCATACTATTTAATACAGAAATATAATCCTCTTTGAAAGCAATAAGTCTTGAATACCTATTAGGTTCAATCACGCAAACAATTCTTTTTCCACTATACGCTTTTTTAAATCCTTCATATGTTGCTCTTATCTCTTTAGGATGGTGAGCATAATCGCTAAAGACTTCAATCCCTCGACGCTTACCTCTTAACTCTGCCCTTCTTTTCACCCCAGGAAAATGTAAAAATGCACGCTTAATAATATTTACAGGTATACTGAACGAATGAGCTAAACCAAAAACTGCAAGTGCATTTAATACATTATGTTGTCCAATAGCATGCAGCATAAAATTCGGAATACATTCACCTTGGTAACAAATAGAAAAAGTGATCAATCTCCCATTAATAACAAGATCTCTTGCCTGTAAATCAGCTTTATTAGAAAAACCATAGCTGACACCCTTTGGGCTCAGCTCTAATAAACCCTCTTCATCATAACACCAAAAAAAATGTTTCTCGCTTCTAATTCCTGAGATGAATTGTTTGTATGCCTCATACAAGGTTTCTTTTGTTTTCCAATATTCCATATGATCTGGATCAATATTTGTAATGATTGCACCAAAAGGATCACTCTTTAAAAAAGAGCCATCACTCTCATCCCCTTCTAATACAAACTTCTCACTATCATCAATAAATTTTCCATGATACTCAGAAAAGCATACCTCTCCACCTATAGCATAAGAAGGCCTCTGCCCAGCTTCATGAAGAACATAGCTTAGAAGAGCACTTGTTGTAGTCTTTCCATGAGCTCCTGCCACCACAAGACTTTTCTTTTTTTTAGTAATTTCAGCCAAAAGATCAGCCCTGTGCATAAGTTTTGCACCTATCCTTTTAGCCTCTACTATTTCTGGGTTATTCTCTTTGCATGCTGAGCTATATGCTATATAGTCTACTTTTTTAATTAGCTTATGACTATGTCCAAGGGTAATTCTAACGCCTCTTTTTTTTAACTGCTCTAAACAATTATTCCAGGCAATATCACTTCCTGTTACGCTATAACCACGATCGATTAAAATATGAGCTAATGAGCTCATTCCAATACCACCAATACCGATAAGATGCGCTTTCACTAAAGATACTCCTTTATAATATCTGAAAACTGTTCTCTTTTATAATTATTTTTATATTGCTCTATCTTCGTTCTAAAATACTCTAGTTTTCTACTATCAAACAACATATCAATTTTCCTATACACCTTTTTAGGATCGAATGCATTTTCTTCTATCATGATACCACTTCCTATCTTCTGTTCTGCATATAGGGCATTTGCTTTTTGATGATCTTCTAATGAATGTGATATAGGAATCCAAAGTGCAGCAACGCCGTAAAACATAGATTCAGAAATAGCTCCTGCACCGGAAGAACCTATAAATAAATCGGCAACACTCCAATATTCTTCATTTTTATCTGAAAACTCAATGACATACGCATCTATAGATCTCTGTTCATAATTATCTCTGACTAACACTATCTCATCCCCTTTTCCTACAAGGTGAATCAGTTGATATTTATCAGGATCTATAGGCATCGAAATAATTTTATGATTTAAAACAGTAGAACCATTCGATCCACCCATTACAAATAGGGTTCTTTTTTTAGTAGAAAAGCCTAAACTCTCTAAAATCTCCTCTCTACTTTTGTTAGTTCTCCTTCTCTTAATGTCAATAAGTCTTTTTTTACCCTTAATACCTCGATCAATCTCTGTAAATAGCACACAATTTTCTTGTGCATGTGCTGAAAATAGCCGATTCACCCTTCCTGTTATTCGATTAGGTTCATAGATGAAATATGGTATACGCAAAAAACGGGCTGCAAGCATCGAAGGAAAGCTATAAAAACTACCAAATCCAACAACACAAGATACGTTTTCCTTTTTATATATTTTTATGCTGTCAATAAGTCCAAACAATGAAAAGAAAGCCCATCTGAAAAGATTTTTCATGGAAAAAGAGCTCCCTTTAACCTCTATCTTTCTCCACACTATTCTGCTTAGAAAACGATTGCTATTTAATCCAACACCTAAAAACAAAGGCTCTACTCGGTTTTGTAAATCTTTTGCAAGATCAATTGCAGGAAAGATATGTCCGCCAGATCCACCTGTTACCAAAACAACAACTTTTCTATCTCTGCTCTGATTTGTTTTCTTCATGATCAATACTTAATATTGCTCCAATCATCATTAAGTGTGCTAACATAGACGATCCACCTTGACTAAAAAATGGTAAATTAGTCCCTTTACTTGGCAACAAACCTGAGACTATCCCCAAATTTAAAAATGCCTGAAATGTAATCAAAAAAGTGTAGATCGAAGCTAGATAATATCCTTGATCACTCTTTGCTTCAAGTGCAATCTTAAATCCTAAGAGTGCTACTAGCATATATAAAGAAATCAAAATAATTACCCCTAAAAAACCAAATTCTTCTGCATAAATGGCAGCAATATAATCACTTCTTGCTTCTGGCAAATATTGGTGTTTCTGTAAGCTCTTTCCCACACCTCTTCCTAAAAAGCCTCCTGCACCTGCAGCAATTTTTGCTTGATATGGTTGATGTCCCTTACCCAATATGTCTGCTTCTGGATGCAAATATATATGTATTCTATCAACAACATGGGGCATCTTATATGCATAGAAACCTCCCACGATAATGACAAAAATAATCGGAATGACCCAATACGTGAAGACAACGCGTGTTAAAAAATAGAGAACAACCAGTGTTGTCAGAAGAATAAGTGCTGTTCCATTATCAGGCTGTCTCATGATCAATACTATTGGAATAAGAAAAAACATCTGCGTTATATAGAACCCAAAAATATTCTTGCTAAAAGGATACTTATAGAAGAGATAGATGTAAAATAAAGGTAGTACCCACTTAAAGAACTCTGATGGCTGAAGGGATACATGTGCTATATAAATCCACCTTCTAGCACCATTTATTTGGACACCAAAAAATGCCACATATAATAGTAAGAATAACATAGAGAGATAAAGAAAGTGAGCCTTCCTTACAAGTTGTTTAGATCCAATCTTATATACAATAAAAGCTGCTACAAAACCCAATATTCCATCAAACAAATGCTTTTTCAATCCGAAATATTCCGAAAAATCATCTAGATGCCCGATCACTTCAGCTGAAGTTGTATTATAAACCATCAAAGATCCTAGGAAGAAAAGTAATGATATAACAAAAAAAAGAGCTATTGATGTTGACTTCATTGGATTCTTAATTCATCACCAGGCTTTAAGCGTTTAGCCTTCTTTTCATCTAGATGATTTAACCTTAATAAATCCTCTACCTTCATATTATGCTTAATCGCTATTGTCCAAGGACTCTCGCCATCTTTTACCGTATAGAGCTTTTTTTCTGGTTCACTATTTATAGCACTTTCTGACTGGGAAGGTAAATAAATCACTTGGCCAATTTTTAATTTTGTATTTTTCATCTTATTAAGCTGCATCAAAGCTTCAACAGTTGTTTGATTATTTTTTGCGATCTTTTCTAAATAATCCCCTTGAACAACCTTAACCATAGCCCGCTCTAATACTGGCAAGGGCTTTTTTTCAACCTTCACTTCCTCTACAACTTCTTCCTTCACTTCCTCTTTTTCAGCAATATATTGATTTAACACCTGATCTACCTGGTCAATTACATCCACCTGCTCAAGACTATGCTGATACTTAATTGGCTCCTGTGAAGCTTGATAGTTCGCTATTGCCATGTCCATCTGAGGATCTTTTTTAATACCCCCAACAAACAGAATCACCAGCAAACCCATATTAATCATGCAAGCTACCAAAACGATATCCTTACGATTCATCCTGAACCCCTTTAATAAATTCACGTCCACGATGCTCATAATTATCAAAGGCATCAAAACTTGCACATCCTGGTGACAATAAAACTACATCACCTCTTGTTGCTAGAGTAATAGCAGCCTTAAGTGCACTTCTCAAACAGGGACGTTTTTCAATTAATATACACTTTTGTAAGTCTTTAACTATCCTATCAGATACTTCACCAAATGCAATCACTTTTTTTACATTAGATGTAAAGGAATCTCTCCAAAGTTTATAACTACCTCCCTTACCTCTTCCACCAACAAGTAAAATTAAAGGTCTATCAAACTGATTTACAGCATAAATGGTCGATTCAATATTTGTAGATTTACTATCATTATAAAAAGATATCCCATTAGATTCTGATACAAATTCTAATCTGTGGGGAAGACTCTTGTAACTTTCTGTTGCCGTAATTATTTGTATAATGGGAATATCAAATTCAAAACATATTGCAATCACCAATTCAAAAGCCTTATTAGATATCCATGTTTGATCAATACTTCCAGCAAAACTTCGTACATTCTCAGTAATTATCGCTCTCTTTTTTAAATATTGGTACTTCTCTATAGAAAATAGAACCCCATCTACCTTCAAGAAATCCTCTATTCTACATTTAGTCTTCAAATAATGATCAAATGATAGGTAGCGTTCTAGGTGATCTGGCGTTATTTCTAAAATTGCAGCAATATCAATAGATTTAGTCTTCATCGTCTCTAATTGGAAAGAGGATATCTCTGCTATTATAATAGTTTCAGGGTCTAATGTTAAGGCTACTGAAGATATGGGAACACCAATATTACCAAGAGCGATAGCCTTTCTTCCTGCAACCTTTAAAATATGAACCAATAAACTAACGATACTACTTTTACCATTAGTACCTGTAATTGCAACAACCTTATTGCTTATGCTTCTAAGACCAAGCTCTGCCTCACCAATCACCTCCACTCCAAGACTTATAAATCTTTGGATAATTGGATCAGAAGAAGAGATCCCTGGAGAGATAATTACCAAATTGAAATCAGCAAACTCCTTAAATTTGTCAACTAAAGTTACGGTGAAAACACACTCTTTTTCTTGTTTCTTACTGTCTAGACCTTCAACAATATAACCCTTTTTTATCAAAAGATCTGCTGCCGCTCTTCCACTTTTACCAAGGCCGTAGACGAGTGCTTTTTTCATTGGAATTTTAAAGTTAATAAACCGATGAGTGCCAAAACAAGGCCTACCATCCAAAATCGAAAAACGATCTTTGATTCTGGGATATTTTTCATCTGATAATGATGATGTAAAGGAGCACAAAGAAACACTCTTTTCTTGTTCCTATAATGATAGCTAAGCACCTGTATAATAACAGAAAGAGCTTCAACAACAAAAACTCCACAAATAAAAGCAAAGAGAAACTCACGCCTAAGAAGAACTGCACAAACACCTAAAAGTCCTCCTAATGCAAGAGAGCCTGTATCTCCCATAAAGACTTCAGCAGGAAAGCTATTATACCACAAAAAACCAAGACCTGAACCAATAAGAGAGCTAAGCATAATAGCTATTTCTCCAGAACCTTCTATATATAATATATTCAAATACTCTGATAAATTAACATGATTAGAAGCAAAAGCAAAAATAGCTAATACAAATGCTACTGGCAAGCTGAGACCCATTGCAAGCCCATCCAAACCATCCGACAAATTGACTGCATTAGACGTTCCTACAATCACAAAAAAGGTAGTAACTAATAAGGCAATTAAACCCAATGTTCCAAGGATAATAAAAGGTTTCTTTATCATGGGAATAAAGAAATAAGCCTCATAAGATCCTTGTGTACTCCACATATAAGCTGCTAAGTAAATAGCAAAAAGAGCCTGCAATGTGAATTTTTTCTTTGCTGAAAGGCCTTTTTCCCGTTTCATTTTTAGGTAATCATCCAAAAAACCAAGCAGTGCAAAATAGACCAGGGTAACAATTAATAATATACTATAGGGATGTTTTAGATTAAGCCATAATAGAGATTGAGAGAGCATGCTGAGAAGAAAAATAACTCCCCCCATCGATGGTATGTCCTCACTTTTATCATAGGATTTACCAAGAGTGGCACATGAAGTGACTCTAATATTATGTCCAATTTTTAGCCGCATTAATAATCCGATCATACGTGAGCCTAGAACTATTGAAGTAAGTAAACTCATACAAGATACTAATAACATTCTTGTAGTTGTCGCAGTAAATGCAACAGGAATCTTAAGAGAGAATGTCTCTGCTAAATATTGGAAAAAAAGTAGTATCATATCTACTGAATGTAAACGAAATAACTATAATATCTCAAGGAGATTCCATAAGGCATGAGAGTTTGATCCTTTAATAAAAATAAGAGAATCTTGCAAAGGAGTCTTCTTTAACAATTTTTTCAGGTAATCATAAGAGATCACACCTTCTCCCCACTCTTTTCCTAGAAAAAAAATTTGATCAAATACAGAATTAAGGCGAGTTCTTATATCAGCATGCGCTTGACTAGAAAAGTCCCCTAGCTCCTTCATTGATCCAACAATTGCAACCTTCTTTTTATCTAATGTCATCAAGGCTACCTCTTCAATCCCGCTTCTCATTGAAAGTGGATTAGCATTGTAAGAATCATCGATAATTATATTTGTGCCTATTTTCTTTGAAATAAATCGATGATCAACTAAAGCGTTCTCTTGAACCTGTTTTAAAATCTTCTCCTTATCAACACCTAAATAAATAGCCATTCTAGCTGCCGCTTCTAAATTCTCTCTAAAATGTATTGGTAAGGATAGATGAGATAATTCTTTTTGAAACTGCACTGTAGGATAAATATTGCCTGATTTAGAACTACATAATTCTAAAAAACTATGATGTGTAATTGCATGTATTGTACTATCCAAAATTATTTCACCTTTTTCTGATGCAATCTCTGCTAGTGTGGAGAATTTTTCTGCGTGAGCTAACCCAATTGGTGTAATAATTGCGTAGTCAGTGGGTGCAAAACCTACCTTTTTAGTTATATCTCCCTTTGTTGTCATCCCCATTTCAACAACAAAAAAATCTTCATCACCATCAGCATTAAGTAATGCAAATGGTATCTGAAACTCTGTATTATAATTTGCAACCGTCTTTCCAACCTTATATTTTATCGAAAGAAGAGACGCTAGATATTCCTTTGTTGTTGTCTTTCCTACAGATCCTGTAATGCCTACAATTTTTGTCTTTCTTAATTTAAGCACCTCTTTTGTTAATGTATGTAAGGCAACTAGAGGATTAGAGACATAAATAAGCAACATTCCATACGAATCTCCACTATAATAAGATGGCACAATAGCAGCGACTACACCTTTCTTAGCTACATCTTGTAAAAAGTCTACTCCATCTACCTTCGTACCATCAAAAGCAAAAAATAATGAGCCCTCCTTACAGTTTCTACTATCAAGAGCAAATGAAGTAACAAGGAGTGACACTCCATCTCTAGAAGAATAATCCACACAATTATTACCTAGAAACTCAATCACTTTTTTTAGTAGAATTTTCATCAATCAGTTTATTCATCCTCAAAAAGTGCTGAAAAGGCATTTCTGGGATCAAGAAATTTTTCAACTGCAAATCTTTTTTGACCTATATCAGCCATTATAAAACCATTTTCTGTTGTTAAGAGTTGTTCATTCTTGATAACATTAAATTCACCACCATATTTAAGAAAAGCAGAAAGTGCTCTTTCTGTGGTTTTAAAACAGCTTGTCTCACCTACAATGCCACTCAAATAACGAAGAGGCACTTGACATACTACTTGCCCTTTGCCTGAAATCAAAAAAGACTCCTTTTGTTGACTAAATTCACCATAACTTATTTTCTCAATTCGAAGTTGTCCTTTAAAAAGCTCTCCTCTTGCGGGTATAAATCTTCCAAACACTTCAAAATAGTCTTCTGTACATTGCTTCTTATTGACTAAAGTGGCCCTAGAAAATCCATCAACAGGATACTCATCTGAAAATTTAACCACAACATCTCGCCATTGCAAATGCATTCTCTCTTTATCCGCTGCTTGAACTCTTACATCTACCCTATCATAATCTTCTGTAAGCTTAAGATTACCTAAATCTATTTGAGTCTGAATAACTCTATCTAGATCATCTGCAGGAAGATCCTCTTTATTTTTTGAGTCACACAACATCCGTGCAACACCATATTCTCTATTCCATGAGGTCAAAACTCCATAATAATGGTGAACCTCCAAATCCTTCGCCGTTTCAAATCCACAAACGTTAGAAAACCGCAGCTTGTTATATTTTTTTCCTTTAGGCGAACGCTTTGAACTTTTACATTTTACAGCAGAGATCGAAGCTCCCTGTTCTACTAAAGCACGGGCACACGCAATAACTCGCTCATCCTTAGATGCTCCTTCCTGAAAACCTCTAAGAAAGCGCTTATTAAAAGAATCACGATAAAGACGAACACTCTTCCCTTGAGGAATCTCATCAAACGCTTCTTCTGTGTAAACTCCAGTAGCTTTATATCTACCACCTTCCTCTTCATCAACTGTAAGGATAGCTAAAGGCATTACAGGAGAGGTTGGAGAACGAGCCACTCTTACCTGAATGGGAGACACTGATTCACTTTCTCTTCCAAAAGATCTAGAGGCTACAGAATCAACCTCTTTACTTACCCTTGCCATGGTTGCTACCCCAGACAATCCTTCTTCTTCTTCTGAAGAACTTGACTGCAAGAAAAAATGAGGTCCAAGTCTCTCTGGGGATTGGCCTCCGCTTAGAGGAGAAAATGAACGCCATTCATCGCTACTTCCTAGACGATCACTTTCTCTTGGTGCCCAAATTCTCTCACCAAACTCAATGGGAAATGATTGTGTTTCTTGTCCTGGTAGAAATAAAGCACCACTCCAACCGTCTCTATGTGTTACGCCAGTCATTTAAAACTCCAAAATTTTTTTGAAATATCATACACTAAATAAGGAGTTTAATACAACATCCATAAATCTATTGACGATTTTATGCCCAATGGATGATACTTGCCGCCAAAACAATGAATAATGGCGCCATAGCCAAGTGGCTAAGGCAGGGGACTGCAACTCCCCCATCCCCGGTTCGAATCCGGGTGGCGCCTTTTTCTACCTTATGCTAACAATAATTCCAACACCTATTGGTAACCTAGAAGACATTACCCTTAGAGCGCTACGCACACTAAAGGAAGTAGATTTAATATTAGCAGAGGATACTAGACATACTAAGAAGCTTCTTATTCACTATCAGATATCCACACAACTCTCTTCCTACCACAAATTCAATGAAAAAAAAGAGCTGAATAAAATCCTCTCTCTTCTAAAAAACAATCATCACATCGCGCTTGTCTCTGATGCCGGAACACCTGTCCTATCCGATCCTGGCTGCCTTCTAGTTAAAGAGGCCATTAAAAAGGAGATTAAAATCACCTCCCTTCCTGGAGCTTCTGCAATCACAACCTCCATCTCCCTCGTACCATCAGATAATCCTAACTTCCAATTTCTAGGATTCTTCTCAAAGAAAAAAAATGAACGAAAGCAGCAAATAGATGCTGCTATCAATTACCCAGGACTAACCCTTTTTTTTGTGACCAAATACAATATCCTAAAAGTGCTCAAAGAAATTCCAGATAGCTGTTTCCTTTCTATCTTTCGTGAATTAACCAAAATTCATGAAGAAAAACTTCATTCTACAGCTAAGGAGTTAAGGGAAAACTTTTCTGAGCGTGAACCACGAGGAGAAATGACACTTGTAATTCATGGAGAAAGATCTGAAGAGATCAACTACTTGTCCCCTTCAGAAATTTTCTCTTTACTCCTTGAATACCTGCCGAAGAGTTCTGCAGCTAAAGTTACCTCAAAAATCACAAACAGCAACAAGAAGAATTTCTATTTAACAAGCGCTTCTTGAACCATGCTGCAATCCAAGTATCCCATCACTTATATGCCGCCTTTAATGCTAAGCTATCATGTTTTTCAAGGCTATTATTTACTCGTAACATTTAAAATCGTCTTCCATAAATTACCTGTTTTGCCTATAATAATTTTATTCAAAGCTGTAGGAAAATTGAAAGAAAAGAAAAAACAGGTTCCCTGTAAGAAAATTGCTATAGTATGTGGTAGCTCCCTAAGAGAGGGCCTACATATGATGGTTGCTTCTCATAGATTTGCAACTCTTGGATATCAAGTTACAACCTACCATAATAAGATTTTCAAACTACAACGTTGGTTTGAAGAGCACCATATTGAACCTCGTGATGGTGACATATTAAAGCATCTTAAAAATGCAGATTTCGTTGTCTATCACCATAGTGACAATGAAGCCTCCTCTGAATTCCTCTCTCAATTGAGAAAGCTAAATATTCCACTCTCTATATTCTTTTCACACTTCAATAAGAATAAAAAAACAAAACTATCTAACTTTGATCAGATCTTTGATAAACGGCAAACAATGGCAGATAATATTGCTTACGCCACCTCCTCTCTTCTTAGGCTCGATAATCTATCAAAAAATAATGGCCTCACTCCACTTAATGGACTTGAATTTCGAAAATACAAAAAAAGGGTGATCCTTCAACCTTCGATAAAAGCATCCAGCAAGTATAAAAAACTAGAATACTTCATCCAAAGTGTGGGCTTTGAAACTCTGTGGATCGATCAGATTGATATTGAGCTTGCAGCGCCACTTATCTATGAATCTGGCTACTTTATCAGTTCAGACAGCGACCTAACACATCTTGCTTCAAACCTGCAAATCCCCACCCTCTTTATTAAGGGAAGACAAGAGAAGCACTCCATTTATCAACCCGGTTGGCTAAGAGGGATTACAATTACACCCCCTATCTGGTTTCCAAAAGCAAAAGAAAGCAGAACACCACTTTCAAGAATGCTTGGAGCCTTCAAATCACTTGTTGCGAAAGATCAAATCCTCTTATAATAAAAACAACGAATAGTGAAACCTCCAAAGATCAATTGTCCAGCTCTTTTCTATTTTACGCACTACCATTTTTTAGATACTCACATCAATGCAATCCACCTAGGTTTATTAAATCTTTCTAAAGGTTTTTGATATAACCAAGAACCCACCTTGGTTCCGCTTTAGACACCACTAGCTGCTATTAAAAAAGGTATAGCTGAAACTCCATACTCCACAACTATTAGCCGCCGTCTCTTCTATTCCAAGATACTGCTGGTGGTGGAATTACTGTGACTGGTGGAATTACTGTGACTGGTGGAATTACTGTGACTGATGCAGTATCTGGATTTTTTCCTAACTTCGTATAGAGGCCATAAACGCCTCCACATATTAGAAGAGTAGGTAGAACTAAAGCTGTTACTAAAGCTAGTCTTTCAGGCACCAAACAAGATGGGAGAAGAGAAAAAATAGCTTGAAATTGACTACTAATACTATGTGACATAATGTTATCCATTTTATTTAAGTCTATTATGTAAATACAATAATAAAACAAATAATAAAAATCAAGATATAATTATGTTAAAAATTTTAATATTACTTTTTACTCATTCATCCAGGTGTAGGCACTATCACTGAAGCATTGCTTCCTATAGTGATCTGTAAAAGCTTTTTTAAAAAGGGGGTCTGATAGAAAAATACGCTCTTTCTCATTAAAAGCATCTCTGTCCTCTATGGGTATAAATATCCCTTCCTGATCAAACCTCTCTCTTAATACGGGGTCATAAATCTCGATTTTTCCAGAGTTATAAAATTCAATCACTACAAATCCATTATTATTATTTACTAACTTACTCTTAGCTCCTGAGCTTAAATAAACAAAAAGAGAAACTATCCCAGTCACAAATAAAGTTGAAATAAAATAGATTTTTTTCATAATCCCTTGTAAGTCAGTGCATAAGTGTGTTTAGTTAATATTCTCTTAATTGCATAAATAATAGAAATTTAATTATAGATAAATGTTGAATAATTAACTAACTATTTGTGTTTAAAATAATTATTATATATTAATTCTTTGTCTTGCTTAATATTATATTAATAATTAGCTTGATAGTAGAGGGGTGCACAAAGCAACTCGAAATATTGAGAATCATTGATAAGAGGTCATAAATATGAAGAATTCTCCACATAAATTTAAACATCTCATGAAAAAGGCATATAAAGAAGCTGAAAAGGAGATGCTTAGAGAAAAACTTGCGCAAAAGCAGACTCGAAACGCCACGAGCCAGCTTATGGATGATTTCTTACGAGTACTTAATACTGATTCACAAAAAAAAGCTCTAAGCAAATTTGTCCTTCAGCTTGAAAAAAGGCGCTTTTGGGATAAAAAACATAGTAAGCGCACTACGCCTGGTGAAGTGATTAATGAGCACCCCTTTACCAACATCCCACATAATACCGATAAAACACTAAAAGTATGGCTCAAACCCGCTGTTGAAAAAAGTAAGCGTACAGCTGAAAAGATCTTACGTTCGCAATGGAAAAAAGCTGCATAGTAAAATATAGTCAATATCTGCTACAATATATAGTATGAGGCTAGTCTCTATTTCTGATCTTCATTTTTACTCGGCTACCTATAGCCCTATGCAGCTATTTTCTAAACGGATTACCACTAATCTTAACTATCTTTTAAATAGAAAAAAAAAATTTGATCCTCAACAAACAGAACACTATCTTACAATCATTAGAAAGATACGACCTGACTATGTCCTCATCACCGGCGATCTAACATGCTCAGCTATGTCTGAAGAGCTATCCCAAGCAAAGAATTTCCATAAAGAGCTTAGCAAAATAACTCCTAATATCCTCTTAATACCAGGTAATCATGATTCTCTTACTCTCTTTTCAAGAGGGCGTTATTACAAGACATTCAATGACCAAGATCTTAAAAATAAGAGACTAAAATGTATCCCGCTAAACTCAAACTGGGATCTTCTACTTATTGATACATGTTATTTCTTTCCCCATTTTCTTGCTAACGGATACTTTAGCCAACAATTAGAGCAAAAGTTAGCATCAAAACTTGATTCAATTCACAATAAATCTGTCATTTTGGCATGCCATTTCCCCTTAGAAGCATATGGCTATCCACAAAAGCATCTTATCCGTTTTGAAGCACTAAAAACTCTTCTAAAGAGTTATCCTCAAGTTAAGCTTTATATTTCAGGCCACAAACATAAATCTTCTATTATTTCGACAACTCCCTATACCCAAGTACAAAATCCAGCACTATTTGATAGATCAAAAGGCGGATTTTATACAATTAATCTTAATAACCAAGATTTTTCAATAGAGCAATACCTTCGCAAGTAGTGTTCATCTTTAAACATAATGCTAAGTTTTTTATAAGAAAATCATAAGCCAATAAAAAGTGCGATCTATATAATCGATCCTATGACAAAAACAATTAATGTTTGGTATAAAGAGGGCTTAAAATTTAAGTGTACAGAGTGTGGACTTTGTTGCACTAAAGAGCCTGGATACGTATGGCTTACAGATGAAGACATCAACACATTATCAGAGGGACTAGAGCTTTCTAGAAAAGAATTTCTTCAAAAATACACCAGAAAAGTTTTCAATAGATATTCCCTTCTTGAGGATAATAAAACCTATGATTGCATCTTTCTCAAAAACAAACGTTGCACAGTATATAAGCACAGGCCAAAGCAATGCGTTACATTTCCCTGGTGGAAGAATAATCTAGAATCAAAAAAAGCCTGGAAGGAAGCCAAAAAAAGGTGTGAAGGGATCGATAGAGAAGATGGTAAACTGTATACCCAAGAAGAGATCGATGCAAAATTAATTGACTAATTTCCTTTTTTTTCTATTATAGGGTCATGATGGAAAAACAAATTTCAGAAAAAGCTCAAAAAAACATCAGCAAACTTCTATCACAAGATATTGATAGTGAGACAAGAAAGAGAATAGTAGATATTCAAAAAGATACTCTTTTAGCCAATGATGCCTTTAGTAGTGATATTGTTTTTGGAACCGCTGGTCTTCGTGGTATTATGGATGTAGGCCCTAATAGAATGAATTCTCATACAATTAGAAAAGCAACACAAGGTCTTGCGAACTATATTAAGGAACAAAAAGAAACAAACGCTTCTGTCGCTATATGCCATGATCCACGAATCAATTCTAGAGATTTTGCGCTAGAGGCAGCAAGAGTTCTTGCCCATAATAACATAAGGGTTTTTATCACAGTTGATCTTCGGCCAACGCCCTTTTTATCGTTTGCATTAAGAGAGTTGGAGTGTACCGCAGGAATTAATATTACAGCCTCTCACAATCCCAAGGAATATAATGGCTATAAGGTTTACTATAAAGATGGTGCACAAATTACCCCACCTCACGACACAGGAATCATTGATGAAGTACAAAAAATACCCTATTGCAAAAATATAGAGCTTAGCGCAGAAGATAGCCCACTTATACATACAATTAATGATACTATTGAAGAAAAATATCTAACTGCAATCAAAAATTTATCTATTGAAACTCAATTATGTAAAGAACAAGGCAATGAAATTAGCCTTATTTATTCCCCTCTAAATGGTGCAGGAATCACAATGATACCTGTTGCTCTTAATCAATGGGGTTTTTCAAAGATCACCTTAGTTGATAGTCAAAAAAAACCTGATGGTCACTTTCCTACCATCCCAAAGCCTAATCCAGAACTAAAAGAGACACTAAGTGAGGGTATAGAGCTTCTTAAAAAGACTAAAAGCGATATCTTTTTAGCATCAGACCCTGATTCTGATAGGATCTCTTGCTCTGTCTTGCACAATGGTCAAGTGTCTATTCTCTCAGGAAATGAATTTGGCACTATTCTCCTTCACTATATTTTGGAGAGGAAGAAACCACTCGATAAAAACTTTGCAACAGTAACTACAATAGTATCAACACGACTTGTTAGAGTTCTTACTGAAGCTTATCAAGGCACCTGTTTTGAAACGCTCACAGGCTTTAAATACATTGGAGAGAAAATTCATCAGTGGGAGCAAAACAAGGAGCACACATTCTTATTTGGTATGGAGGAGTCTCTTGGGTATTTATATGGCACCCATGCAAGAGATAAAGATGCTACCATTGCAGCATGCTTAGCGGCTGAATTAACACTCTATTTAAAGATGAAAGGACTGTCACTTATAGATCAGCTCTATGCTATCTATGAGAGGCATGGCCTATATCGGGAAGGGCAACGCTCCATTGAATTTACGATCGAACAAAAAGAAGCAGCCTTCAATCAACTAAAAAAGATGAGACAAAAGCCTCCTCAAACTCTTGGAGATTTAAAAGTAGTTGGTCTCATAGACTATCTACAAAAAACAGATCTTCCTAAGGCAAATGTTTTATCCTTTGAACTAGAAGATCATTCTAAGATTATTCTACGCCCTTCTGGCACAGAACCAAAAATAAAGATCTATGGCTCTGTAACTTCTGAACAAGAAAAAATAAATAGCTCTATCATCGCTAGAGAAGATAAACGTCTTCAAACTCTTCTACTAGCTGTAGAAAAGCTATTCAAATCCTAACTTATTTGTTCTGTGAGCTAGGCGTATTCTTTGCTGTTACTGGTCTATTAATAAAGAATGTTGCAATTCCTGCTCCAACAACTACTATTATCCCAATAAATTTCCAAAGACCAAGCACCTGTCCCCAGATAAAATATCCAAATAACCCAGAAAAGAGGATGCTCAAATACCAATAAGGACCAACTTCTGCAGGCGTAGCAAATTTGTAAGCATAGCTAAAAGCAAACTGAACAATTGTTAATGAAATAGAGCCTAGTAAGACATACCAAAAGCCCATAGCTGTTTGGTACTCAAAATTATAAAGTGCAAAAGGTAGGGAGACTAATGTTGCAAAAAAGTAAAAATAAAAAATAATGCCACTTACAGGCATCCCTTCAACCACTAGTTTTCTAACAGCAATTAAAGCAAAAGAGAGCAAAATTCCTGCAAGAAGTGCCAATAACTCCCCAGGATTTTCAAATATCTGTCTATCAGGCTGTACAATAAAGATAATACCTATAAATCCTATGATAATTGGAATCCATAACAGTGGAGAAATCTTTGTGCGTGTATAAAAGAGTGCAATGATCGGAACAAAAATTGGCGTAGCATTAAACAAGACAACTGCATCAACAAGATTAACTAGTCTGATTGCTGTAACAAAACATAAAAAAGCAAGACCTCCCCCAATACCCCTGACCAAAACGGCAGGAATATCATTACTTTTTAAATTCTCAAACTTCATATAAAACACTGGGACTAAGAGAAAAATAAAACCAAAAAAGCATGTCAGACATGTTATCAGCGAACTTGACATATAGTCTTTTGCTGCAAAAATAAATGCTGAGTATAAAGCCATAAAAAATGCAGCGATAATTAGTAATACAGATCCGTAAAACTTATTAGGTTTCATAATAACTCCCTTTTTTAACAACTAATAGATTATTCTATCTTTGTTGTAAAGATGGGAGGCTTTATCTATAAATGCCTTGAGTATTTTTATTATAAAAAATTTCTATTTATTAAGTATTTAGCTCCCTCCTATTACTCAAAATGTAATCATTGGTGAGATTGCTACGTGAACCTCATCACTGTTAGGAAACTGATATGATATCACTAGATTTGCTTTCACAGGTTTTGTTGTTGTATTTAATCCTGCTAAATAGAAATATTTGTGTTGTACATTTTCTTTATGTTTTATTGGAATAGTTGGGAAATTATGATATCCTATCCCTAAGAGGCAACCTGTGGCGTTACGATTAGTAAATAATGAACCTCCATTAGGTTTTGCAGGCAATATTGAATTCTCCTGCTCTGGATTTTGATACCTAAGGTCAATATTCATGCTAAGAGTTTTGCCAAGAAAAACTCCTGTAGGAAACTTAGTAAGAAGTTGATAATGTTGATTGGAGAGGAAAAAGCTATGCCGTAGGAAGTGGTTTATCCTGACTCTTTTTTTCCATCTCAGGATACTTAATTCTTAGATGGTAGGTGGCTTGAAGAATTTCTACGAGCTTATTTTTTATAATTGATAATTCATGGAATGTCAGTGAACAATCATTAAATTGACCATCAGCTATTTTGTCATTAACAACCTTGTCGATCATCTCTCGTAAGGCATTCTCTGAATTGTCCTCAAGAGATCTCGAGGTCGCTTCTACAGAATCAGCAATCATTATGATTGCTGATTCCTTTGTCGTTGGCTTTGGCCCTGGATATCTAAAAATCTCTTCATCTACTTCTTCCTTATTACCACCAACCTCTTCAAGCTGCTTAATATAAAAAAACTTGATCAATGTTGTCCCATGATGCTGCTCAATAATATCAATAAAAGGTTGTGGAAGGCTATACTTCTTTGCAAGAGAGACTCCCTCTGGCACGTGAGACTTAATAATATAAGCAGACTCTGTATTAGTTAAAAGCTGGTGAATATTAAACTGCTTGTTGTCTGCAAGCTGCTGATTTTCAGTATAATAATGAGGATTGCTTAGCTTTCCTATATCATGATAGAGTGTTGTCACCCGACAAAAAAGACCGTTAGCTCCAATAGCATTTGCAGCATGCTCTGCCAAATAACCAATAGAAACACTATGCTGATATGTTCCTGGTGCCTCCACACTGAGTCTTCTTAACAAATCCCCAGTAGGACTCATATACTCTAAAAGCGCCATATCTGTCATAATACTAAAAATTGCCTCTAGAATTGGCATAATAGCAACAAGAAGCATTGCAATTGCAAATAAAAATACCATTGCAACTACCAAATCTAGCCCCACCCTCGTTATATCAAACTGCTGCATCACAATATTAAAAGCAATAATCACAAAGGCTGCCGAAATCCATATTTTAAAACAGACATAAAAGATCTGCTTCCTCTTCTTTATAGACGATGCAACAATAACAGCACTCACACCCGTAATCATATTAAGAAATAAAAAGTATGAATGATCAACTGCTAAAGAAATCCCCATAATCACAGTAAGGAAAAATGTAGTAAAAAGAGCAAGCTCCCTCTTTAACAACACACAGACTAAAATCGATGTAAATGGAATATAAATTGGATAGCTTACAAGATCAGCCCACTCACCTCCATGCGAAAGCAGGGCCCATTCGCATAACTTTGCCATTAATAAGGTCAAAATCAATATTGTTAGAAATAAAGAAACATCGCTTTTTGAAAAGAACATCTCCCTTTCAAAATAATACAAATAAATTCCACCTACAAAAAATACAATTAATGTGAAAATTAATGAACTAATGATAGCCTTTACAGAAAAAAGCTGCCTATCTTCATTCATCTGTGCTTGCATCGCCTTAAGCATCACCATATGACGTTTTGTAATGTGCTCATCCTTTTCAACAATTCTTTGACCTGCTCGAACAAAAGTACTTTTCTGAGGGATTTCCTTTACAATCGATTCTTTAAATGCTCTCTGTTCATCAATATCATTATATAGACGCCACTTCATCTTTTCTAAATAATCAATCACAAAATCAATACTTGCCTTTCTTTTACCCTCCTCTTCTATCTTCCTTGCAAGCTGGTGCCAAAAAGTAAGTGGCAATCTCACCTCAGTTCCCGCCTTTATATCACCATCAATATAATAATCCTTTATAGATTGTCCCAATTCTTCCCTTTTCTGATACGTTCTTGCATCGGTAATATTTACTTTAAATAAGTACTGCTCTACTAATGAAAGAACTTTATACATCTGCTCAAAGGTCGCATCATGCTCTTTTCGCCAATGAGGATGATAAATAAGGTAATTCTCAAACTTAGTCCGCGCTTCTTTTATCTCAGAACGGCTTAACCTATAAATTTTACCAACATCTCTAAAAGCCTCCTGTCTCAATATCATTGTAGCATCTGTATCTGGAAAAGAAAAATCTACCTGCGCTACTAGATAATTCTTCGCTTTTGCATTAAGCTCTACAAAACCTACTCGCACCTCTCTAATATGTAAAAAGAAAAAAAGAACAAGAAAAAAAATAAAACAAATAGCTAAACGTACATAATTACCTCTTCCCTTGAGGTAATGCATAACCTGTATATTCTTTTTTTTTCTCTTCATAATGATTTATTAGTTTCCTTCTTCTTACTAAAAAAAGCAACCAAAAGCAAGAGCTTATCATCTCATGAAAATCAATATGATCTTTTTTAGATGCAATTTGATAGTATCCATGATATAAGTGGTTGTATGAATATAAAAACTAACCAAAAGACTCTCTCTCGCCTTTTCCGTCCAAAGAGATTTGACCAAGTCTACGGGCAGACAGGTATCATTACAACATTAACCAACTCTCTAAAAAATAAAACAACAAGTCAGGCTTATCTTTTTACTGGAATTCGGGGTACAGGAAAAACAACGTTAGCTAGGATTTTTGCAAAAGCTCTAAACTGCCAATCCGATGACGGCTCCGTAGAACCCTGTAACAACTGCATCTCCTGTAAAGAGATCGATTCATCCTCATCTCTTTCTGTAATAGAAATTGATGGCGCTTCAAACAGAGGAATTGATGATATACGTGAGCTTAATGAAACTGCTCATTTTGGAAGTAGTGACAACAGCTTTAAGATCATAATCATTGATGAAGTACATATGCTGACAAAAGAAGCATTTAATGCTCTTCTAAAAACTCTTGAAGAACCTCCTGCTCATGTTAAATTTTTCTTTGCAACAACAGAAGTGAATAAAATTCCTGCGACAATCCTTAGCAGAACTCAACGCTTCGACCTAAAAAGACTTTCTCCACTTGAAGTTCTAACAAAACTAAAAAAAATCTCTTCAGAAACTTCTATCAATATTGATGACGAAGCACTTAAAATTTTAGCAAGAAAAAGTGAAGGAAGCCTTAGAGATGCTGAATCACTTCTTCAACAGCTTAGATGCTATGAAGATGAAATGATCTCTCAAGAACTTGTGCAAGCGCTCCTTGGCATTATCCCACAAGACTTCTTATTTAAACTCGATCAGGCCTACTCTAATAAAGATATCTCCTTTGCCTTTGACCATTCCTCTACCCTCTATTCATTAGGACCTACTATTTCCACATTCATTGAATCTTTGCTTGAACACTATAGAAATATTGCTCTTCTTCTATTAAAAAAAAGATCTCTAGACCACTCCTCTCTCACAAAATCTGACCTTAAAGGCTATCAGAACTCACTCTCTTTCTATTCACTAGATAAAGTAACACATATCCTTGACTACCTCTCTGAGCTTCTTATTAAAATACCAACAAATACCTCTAAACAGATTCATTTTGAAATGATCCTACTCCACATCATCCAAACGGCAAATAGAGTAACCATTCAATCAATTCTTGAAAGTCTCCCGTCAAAAGAAATCGAAACTACCCAAAAACAACAGGAGCTAGTTTCGCCTGTAAAAACACCACAAACCTCAGCACCTCCTGTCCTGAATACGCCCGCTCTCTCAACGAAAACTCCAACAAATACGGAATCTCCACAACCTATCTCCTCCAGTGAAAAGAAACCACCTGTAGAAAATAAAACTGAAAACATTCAAACACCAATAGTTAGCAAGAAAAATTGTTCTTCTTTACTCAAAAAAGCTAAAGAAGATACTATCTTGCGCTTTGCATCCGTTGAGCTCGGTGGAGCTCTACAAAAGATATAGGAAGGTTATGGGAAGTGGATATTCAAAAATGAAAAAACAGCAGAAGGCTATGCAAGAACAGCTAAGCAAAATGCAAGAAGAAATGCAGGCTGCAACCTTTGATGGAACAGCAGGAAATGGCCTCGTTAAAATCACGCTTAATGGTGAAAAATCTCTGAAAAATATCTCTATTAACAAAGAATGTGTAGATCCTGATGATGTTGAAGGATTAGAAGATCTTATTGTCCATGCTTTTAACGATGCTATAGAGAAAATCAAGGATAGCCAATCATCAGGACCTGGCCTTGGTGGTCTTGGTGGATTATTTTAGTCCTAATAGCCTTTTAACTTGTAATGATGATTCCTGAGTAAGAATCTCCTTTGTAACCCTTATTGCTTCACTATAATTAGTATCAGAAATAATCTTATTTACAATTGGAATATTTCGAGGTGTTGTTGAAAGGTTTCTAATCCCTAAACCAATAAGAACAGGAATTAGTAATCTTTTTGATGCCATGTCACCGCAAATAGAAGTGGGTATACCACACTTATCCGCTCTTTTAACAATCTCTTGAATCATCTTAAAAATAGCTGGATGATACTCATCACACCCTCTTGTAAGATGAGGACAGGAACGATCCTTTGCAAACACAAACTGTATTAAATCATTGGTACCCACAGATAAAAATGAGACTTCTTTAGCAATATGCTCAATCATAAAAATAGAAGATGGCGTCTCTATCATCGCTCCCAAAGTATATTGGTCATTATAATCCAAATCTTCTACTTCTAATTCCTTATGCACTTCGGTAATAACTTCTCTAATCTCTCTAATCTCTAATACATCTGTTACCAAAGGCAAAAGAAGTCTCAACTTCTTTTTTAAACTTGATCTAAACAAGGCTCGTAACTGCGTCTTTAAAATATCATTGTGTTTCAATAGAAATCTAATAGCTCGACAACCTAGAGCAGGATTTAATTCATGGCTACTTCGCCCCTTACACTCTTTTTCAGCACCTAGATCAAATAGTCTAAAGTCTACCTCATAATCCTGCGCTTGATAAAAGAACTCTCGATATATCTCTACCTGAGCCTCCTCATCACAAGAAGAGATCTGCTCTTCTCCAACTAAAAACTCTGAACGTACAAGCCCTATCTTCTTTACATCAGATCCAAGAAGTCGTTTAATATCAGCACTTGTTTCAATATTTGCAAAAACTTCTACACTATGTTGATCAGCCGTCTCACTCTTATACTTTAACTCCTCTACTATTGCTTCTTCTTGTTTAAGCAGCTTCTTCTTTTCTCTATAACTCTTTAAAACTTCTTCTGTTGGATTAATAATTACTTTTCCTTCAAACCCATCAACAACTGCACACTTAACATCCAATCTTCTTATAGATAGAAGGTCAACACCTGCAACAAGTGGTATCCCCCTTGATCTTGCTATCAAGGCTGTATGGGATGAATACCCACCCATTGTAGCTATAAAACCACACTCTTCATCCGCTCCCATCTCAGCTACCAGTGAAGGCTTAATCTCAAAATCGCATAAAATAGAAGGCTGCTTATCTACCTTAATTTCTTCAGATGGCTCAGGATGAAGATGCTTCAATATACGCTGTGATAAATCTTTGACATCTAAAAGGCGTTGCTTAATTTCATGATCATCAATAGCAGAAAAATGCTCTTCATACTCCTTCATTGATGTTCTAAATACAGTCTCGGTATTTCTCATCATTTTTTGAATGCGCTCTTCAACATCAACTGTAATCATTGGGTCATCAAGCATCTGTATATGCGC
This sequence comes from uncultured Chlamydiae bacterium, assembly GCA_902609415.1. Lineage (GTDB taxonomy): Bacteria > Chlamydiota > Chlamydiia > Chlamydiales > CACLRR01 > CACLRR01. The sequence goes on along the minus strand of CACLRR010000003.1, from coordinate 10,938 downwards.
ATCTATAATCTCGCCACCCTCTTTAGAACCTTCATCCACTAAATGTGCTTGAATCTTCTTCAGATCGTGTCTGCTTGAATTTAGAGCTTTTCTATACCTTTCAATTTCACCTTGTATTTGATTTACTTCAATAGAAAAGCTTGGAATGTCGTAACTATGTTGATTCAAAAAATAGAGGGGAGCAATAGTAATACCATCGCTTAGTGCTGATCCTTCAAATATTACCATTTCATCTTTCGTTAATGTCTCATGCATCAAACGCTCTAGACCCAGGTACAAATCAAAAGAAATAGCTTACTCTAAGTGAAGGGAAAATTACAAGTCAAATTAGATTTTTACTGCAGTTTTCTTTTTCTTTTGCAAGTTCTGTCGATGCGTGATTGTCTCCAATAACTTCACATTAAATTCCTTAGCAGAATTGTATCCCATACCCTTTAAGCGATTATTTAATACAATGGTCTCTAAGAGTAAAACTACATCACGTCCTGGCTTTACTGGCATGATAAAATAGGGAACCTTCTCACCCAAAATCTCAAAATACTTCTCTTCTAATCCCACCCTATCATAAAAATGTTGATCATCCCATTCCTCTAGTTTCACAATAATATCAATTTTAGAAGACTCACTAATACATACAGCGCCATAAAGGTGAGCGACATTAATGATACCAATCCCACGTATTTCTAGAAGGTGTCTGGTTAATTCAGGGCCCGTACCAATAAGCTCTGAACCTTCCTTCTTTTTAACAATCACTACATCATCTGAAATAAGACGGTGTCTCCTCTCAATAAGACCTAACGCTGTTTCACTCTTTCCTACAGATGAATCACCCTGAATTAAAACCCCCACACCAAATGTTTCTACTAGGGTTCCATGACAAGACATTGTGGGACAAAATTCATCAGAGAGGATCACCGTTAGCTTGCTCATAAACTTAGCTGTCGTAAGCTTTGTTCTAAAGAGAGGTATTTTTTCTTTATTACAAATTTCAATTATTTCTTTGAAGGGGATCAATCTTCTAGAGACTATAATCATTGGAACACGCTTAGATAGGATTGGATTGAGTCTTTCCAAACGCTCTTTTCGTGAAAGCTTTCTGATGTATTCCATCTCTACTCTACCAAAAACCATCACCCTCTTGTCTGAGTGGCCTTTTAAAAAACCTGAGAGAGCCAGTCCTGGCCTTTCTATCTCTAAGCCCTTAATCGATTTTAACAGACCCGACCTTCCAGCATAAAGTTCTAAGTTACAAACATCACCATGTTTTGAATAAAATTCTTTTACTGTTAGCATAGGTTGACCTTTACTCTAAGATAACGATTATGTATAGACTAGGTTTATAATACTTACCATTTAAATTGATGTCTCTAAATAAAGAAAAAGTTATTGTTATTGGTGGTGGATTTGCAGGGCTAAACTGTATAAGAGAGCTTGCTAAAAACAAAAATGTTGAAATCATCTTAATTGACAAACATAACTGCTATGTCTTCCAACCCCTTCTATATCAAGTAGCTGTAGCAACCCTAGAACCAAAAGATATAGCTGTTGCCCATAGGCATATCCTTGCTAAATTTCAAAATGTTACTTGTGTGATGGGAAAAGCCTCTAGGATAGATACCGATAAAAAAGAGGTCTGCCTGGAAAATGGAGATCTTTACGACTATGATCATCTGATCGTCACTGCAGGAGCATCCCATACATATTTCGGCAATGATGATTGGGAAAAACATGCTCCTGGCCTTAAAACCATTAGAGATGCTCTTACCATAAGAGAAAAAATGCTCACCTCTTTTGAAAAGGCAGAAAGACTAGATAGCATTAAGGAAGCTCAAAAATATCTCAATTTTGTTGTTGTCGGAGGTGGACCTACAGGTGTAGAAATCGCTGGAAATATTGCAGAGATTATCACAAGAACCCTTACAAAAAACTTCCGCAGAATTGATATAAAGAGAGCAAAAATATTTCTTGTTGAAGGTCTACCAAAACTCCTTCCTCCCTACCCTGATTCCCTTTCAGAAAGAACTAAAATTGATCTTATGAAACTTGGAGTTACTGTTCTTACAGATTCTCGAGTGCTAAATATCAATAGTGAAGGTGTTCAAATCGGAGAGCGCTTTATTCACTCCAATAATGTGATCTGGGCAGCTGGCAACAAGGTAGCTCCAATCTATGATTCTATTGATGCAGAAAAGGATAGAGCTGGCAGAGTGGTTGTCAATTCTGACTTCTCCGTACCCAATCACCCCGAAATCTTCATTCTTGGAGATGGTGCTAACTATAAATACGGGAAAAATAAACAGCCCCTCTTTGCTATTGCAAGTGTTGCTATCCAGCAAGGAAGATATTTAGGTAAGACACTGAGTAAGCGTTTTTCAAAAAAGGTAAAATCAAAAAAACATAAGGATAAGCCTTTTAGATATTTTGACAAAGGGATGCTTGCTACAATCGGAGCATTTAAGGCAGTGGGTAGCTTTAAAGGGATAAAATTCAAGGGATTCATCGCCTGGTTTATCTGGGGTGTTGTACATATTTACTATCTTATTGGTTTTAGAAATCGCCTAAGTGTTATGCTCGAATGGATTATTCACCATATTTCTGGCACAAGAGCTGCTAGAGTGATTATCCATGAGATCGATGAAACTACCCCAAAGAATAAAAAACACCACTGACCAATTTTTCCTCTTCTGGCAAAAGCACCCCCTCTTTTTTTTCTCTCTTATTCTTCTGTCAGCATTTATCATCCGCTTTCCATTTATCTCTCTGCTAAGCATTCTATTGATTACTCTCACTGTGAAGACTTGGAAATATAAAACACTTTCAGTAGCACTCTATCTTGCTACTCTTCTAACTCTTTATATTACTAGCTCTTCTCCCTTTCCAAATGGGACACTTCAGGGATCGGCTTACCTATCTATCAGTAAAAAAGATGCATATTCAAACTACTCAATTTATAAAGGAACAATACAGTGCTTTATTACTGATAATAAACAAGAATACTACCACCTTCCCTTTACAATGAAGATCAATCACAAGGATGCTATCAACAGCAATTCTACCTATATTGCTAGAGGATCTCTAAGAAAACTCTCCCCTACATCCCACATATTCTATCCTCAATTAGAACATCTTACACCTCACAAAAGTCACCTTTCAGTCACTGAAAAGCGGTTTCTCATCAAAAAGAAACTCAAAAAACTCATTGAGACTCACACGCAAGATTCGATGGTCTCGCATTTTTTCTATACTCTTCTTTCAGGTGATCGTGTAGATAAAGAGCTAACCTATTATTTCTCATCACTAGGCCTTACGCACCTTCTTGTCATCTCTGGATTTCACTACCTTTGGATTATTTTTATCCTCTCTCTTCTCCTTCGAAAATTCTTTTCTGATAAATCAAGCTCACTATTACTAATGGTTCTTGCTACTCTCTATTTTCTATTTATTGGCTTTCAGCCTTCCATCTATCGCGCATGGATTGTTACCCTCTTTTTTCTTTTCAGCCTATATCTTAACAGAAGATTACCTCCCCTAAATGCTCTAGGTCTTGCGATCATCCTTTCTCTTATTACAAATAAAGATTGTATCTATCAGATTAGTTTTCAATTAAGCTTTGCAGCAACTTTTGGAATATTAGCTTTTTTCAAACCAATTCAACACCTAATCAAAAAATGTTACCCACGCCTTCCCTACCAAAAGCTAAAAGAACTTCCCCTTACAAATAAAATCACCTATCTTATTAAAGCAGTTTTCTTAGACATTATAACTCTAAACCTAAGCGTTAATATAATCACTCTCCCTCTAATTCTATTTCACTTCCACGAATTCTCCCTTCTTTCTCTCATCTATAATCTCTTTATTCCCACAATTCTTTGCCTAATTTTCCTTCTTCTCATCTTCAGTATAATCATACTTCCACTAAGCCCTCAGCCTCTATATCTCACAGAATATCTCTCCAAGGGGATGCTTTTCCTAGTTATCCATGCTCCCAATCCTCCTTTTTTCAATATCTACGCTTTCTCCCTTAATCCACCCCTTCTTCTTCTCTATACTCTTGCAATAATATCCCTTGGGATCTACCTCTATTCTAAACCATCATCTTTTCTTGACCAAAAACTCTAAAGCAACATACAATCGTTGCAGTCTATGGCGGCAGTAGCTCAGTTGGTTAGAGCGCAGGATTGTGATTCCTGAGGTCGCGGGTTCGAGACCCGTTTGCCGCCCATTTTCATCTTATCCCCAATGGCAACTAATCAAACATGATCATTTACACTATGTATAAAATCTTACCCTGTTGAAAAAAAGATTTGGTTAGGGGGCAGGTAAGATAGAATGAGTTAATTAGACTTTCCTAAAGAAGATAATTAGATTTTTTGTTATAGTCCGAATAAAGGTCTAATTTTAAAGGAATGCACCCTTGCCACGCTCTAGAAAAAACAAAAAAAAAACAAGTTATCATCACCCAGAAGCAAAAGGCATCTTCTTTATTGCCTTGAGTATTCTTTTCTTCCTATCAATTTCTAGTTTTGTCGATCAGGCCCCAGAAGAAAACTTCCTAGGACTTGTCGGCTACACTATAGCTTTTGGCTTACACTATACATTTGGTTTGGGAAGCTATCTTGTAGCTAGCTACCTTACATGGATGGGCTGGCATCTAGTTAAATATCAAAAACACACCTATCTAGGAGCAAAGACACTCTACTTCTGCATGTTATTAACCTCTGTCTGTATTCTTCTTAATCTATATACTGAAACCTCAAAATCTCATGAGCTTAAACTCTATTCAAAGGTCTATTCTGAAACTGCTATTGTTAATAACCCTATTCCCACTAAGTATGTACGTTATAACCTAGGTGGAGTTCCCTTCTATTATATCTATAGAGATCTTCCCTATTGCAACCTACAATTTCTCCTAAGTGACCTAGGCACTTTTTCCACCTTTTTTCTTATAGCTCTAGTCTCTCTTATCCTTCTTACTGAATTTAGCCTCTTTTCAGCTATCCATTCTCTCTCAAATGCCCTACCGGTTATCACAAAAAATATACAAAAATTTCTTGGAAAAATCGCCCGTGAATGGAAAAAAACGATTCCAAAACATTTAAAAACAGTGCCATCGATGGCTACACAACAATTTAATAAAGTAGCACCTCCTCCTCCTTATTCTAGATCATACATAAAACCCAGAAAACGCCCCATCCCTCAAGAAGATGGCGATATTGAAGATGCTATGGTAGAAATTGAAGTTCCGCGGTTACCTCTTAAAAGCAAATCTCAGAAAAAAGTAACGCCTCCTGCTCCTGATATACAAAAGAAAACACCTACAAAATCAAAATATACACCTCCATCCCTTAGTCTTCTGACACCTGCAAGTAGAGTCAATCAACCCTCTCTAAAAAAAGAACTCTCAAAACGAGCCCTTATCCTTGAAGAAACCCTTCTAAGCTTTGGTATTGAAGCTAAGGTAGGTAAAATAAATGCAGGCCCAACAATTACCTCCATCGAAATCCATCCAGCGATAGGTGTAAAAGTACAAAAAATCAAATCCTTAGAAAATGATATCGCTCTTAATCTACAAGCAAAATCAATAAGAATCATTGCGCCTATTCCTGGTAAGGCGGCGGTAGGAATTGAAATTCCTTCACTCTATCCACAAGAGGTTGGTTTTTTAGATATGTTGGAAAATTACAGAAAGTCTTCCTTTTCTTTTCAAATTCCTATGCTTTTAGGAAAAACTGTTACTGGTGAAGATGTGATGTGCGAACTTACAAAAATGCCACACTGCATCATAGCTGGTGCTACAGGCTCTGGAAAGTCTGTGTGCATCAATACTATCATTCTCTCAATTATCATGAATAAGAGTCCTGAGGATGTCAAACTACTACTAATAGATCCCAAAAAAGTTGAGCTCACTCCTTTTTCTGGATTAGCTCACCTAATAGCTCCTGTTATCTCAGAGCCTGCGGGAGCCTACTCAGCCCTTAATTGGCTTGTTAAAGAGATGCAAGGACGCTATATACTTCTTAAACAGCTCGGCGTTAGAAACATTGATGGATATAACAATAGAAAACGGGACGTTGCATTTGAAGATAGCCTAGAGATGGAAATTCCCGAGCGTATGCACTATATTGTAGCTATCATTGATGAATTTGCAGATCTGATGATGACTTCTACTTCTGATCTTGAAACGCCCATTGCAAGAATAGCTCAAATGGCACGAGCTGTGGGAATTCATCTAATTCTTGCCACACAAAGGCCTTCGAGAGAAGTGATTACAGGTATTATTAAAGCAAATTTCCCTACACGGATATCCTTTAAAGTCTCATCTAGAATTAATAGTCAAATCATACTTGATGAAAATGGTGCTGAAACACTTCTTGGAAATGGTGACATGCTCTTTCTTCCTCCTGGAACATCACAGCTGATAAGAGCACAAGGTGTTTTTGTACGCGATGAAGATATCACACGTATTATCCAATCTATCAATGACCGCTATCCCACAAATTACTTAATAAAATCGTTTGAGCAGATGGAGCATACTGATCTATTTGATGAACCTGCTAGTTCATCAAAAGATGCTCTCTATGATAAAGCACTAGAGATTGTTCTTAGCTACCGATCAGCATCTACAACTTTCCTACAAAGAAAACTCAAAATTGGCTACGCGCGTGCAGCATCTCTGATTGATGAGCTCGAAGAAAATGGAGTGATCAGCTCAAATGAGGGGAATAAGCCAAGAAAGATTCTAAAAGATCAACCATAAAAGAGATCTGGACAATCAGAGAAAAGATCACAAAACAAGTGCCTTTTCGTAGAAAATATGTATGGATGATTTATCTAATCAGGAAGCACTTGACGTAGAAACTTTACATTAAGTATTCTTTTCCTACCTTCTTAATAAAAGGAAATTAATGAACGGTTTTTGCCCACTAGCTTCAGGATCAAAAGGAAATTCTATTTATGTAGGAACCGATAAAACAAAACTACTTTTTGATTGTGGCGTAAGTTTTAAGCAACTAAAAGAGCGTCTAGAAAAGATTTCTGTAGATATTAAAGAAATTGAAGGTGTGATCATCTCTCACGAACATATCGACCATATTAGAGCAGTCGATATGATTACAAAAGAGACTGATATTCCTATTATATGTAATAGTGATACAGCTAAGGCTATTGCACAAAACACTAAAAGAAGACCACGCTTTAAAATCTTTGCAACAGGTGAGCCTTTTTCTTTTAGAGATATAACAATACACCCTTTTAGTGTTCAGCACGATTGTGTTGATCCAGTTGGTTTTACAATTACAACTAGTGATATTAAAATTGGGCTCTGTACTGATCTTGGCTTTGCAACAAGACTTGTGATTGAACACCTAAAAGATTGTAATATTCTCTATCTTGAATCCAATCATGATGAGGAACTTGTACATGCCTGTAGCAGACCTCAGACGTATAAAACAAGAGTTCTTAGCAGACAAGGGCACTTATCAAATAGTGCAGCAACAAAAGTACTTAAAGAGGTCTATCACTCTGACCTCAACCATCTCTATTTAGCACATCTATCTGAAGAGTGTAATAACCCTATAATAGCAAGGGAGACGTTCCTTAATTATTGTCAGGAAGAAATTACTAATCTAAAGCTACATATTGCGCATCAAACAACAATTAGCACGCCCACAATTATCCCATCACTTTCTAGTTTATAAAATTTATTTGACTTCTTAAACTTAATTAAAGTATACACAAATCTTATACACCAAATTAGGTTTATTATGGCTAGTTCAAGTTTAATCCTAGAAGAAATCATAACAACTCTCGATCAAATGAGTGTTAATAAAACAACCATTGATACAATCAAATCAAATGAGCACTATTTATTAGAAGCAAGAGCTCTTACAAAATTGCAAGATAGTCTTATTGCTAAGGTAGTGTTTATCTTTGAACAAAACGTTAAGCATAACCGCCATATTCAAGCAAAAGACTCCTTCAAGACTCTAAAAAACAAGATTAGTCAACGCCTTTCACAATTTCCCGATACATTTGCTCATGATATCCACCATACATTTGCCACATCAACTCACCTAAGAAGTTCACGCTTCCAAAAAGAAAGAATCTCCCGCTACGCGCCTAGATAATCCCCTATTTCTCTCTTTTTGATATAATAAAAAAAAAAAAGAGAGTTAAATATGAATAAAATAATTGTTAACGAAATAAAAAAACTGTCAGATCTTCAAGTTTATGAAAATTCGCAGATCGTGATTACAAAAAATGGAAAGCTAATACTAGCACCTTATGCATTGACATATGCTATTGAAAATGAAGGGACATTGGAATTTAATAGTGGAGGAACTATCGGAATTGGAGATGTAACAGGTGCTGGTCTAATAAACATCAATGCAAGAGGTAGTACAGTTGTAATGAATCCTTCATCATCCTTAAGATCGACAGGAGGTGTAACAATCACAGAAGGTACACTTCAGGTTACAGGAGAGAATAAATTACCAAGTCGTGGTAGAGTAACTGTTGCAACAAGTAAGGCATTAGATCTAATTTCATCACAGAGTGTTGCATCTCTTTCAGGAGCAGAAACAGTAAATATAACTAGTGGAATGACCCTAAGTTTGACTGACACTGGAACAATTGGGGTATTAGAAGGAGCGGGAACAGTAGATGTAGCTAACACAAAGACCCTAGTCTTATCTAGTACCGGAAGAATAGGTTTATTAGCTGGGACAGGAACAGTAAGTGTAGTAAGTGGCGAGACCTTAAGTTTAACAGGGACGGGAACGGTACCAACAGCGATAACTGGAGCAGGGAATCTTGTAATTAGTGGAAATATAACACAGACGGGAAGAGTTTCTAATGGTGGAACAAGAACGATAGCAAGTGGGGGAACATGGAAATTAGGACCTGCAGCAATGACATATGGTGTTGCAAATGCCGGGACATTGGAATTTAATAGTGCAGGAACTATAGGAAATGGAGCTGTAACAGGAGCTGGTCTAGTAAATATCAATGCAAGTGGTGGTACAGTTGTGGTAGATGGTTCATCATCTCTAGAATCGACAGGAGGTGTAACAATCACAGATGGTACACTTCAGGTAACAGGAGCGAATAAATTACCAAGTAGTGGCACAGTAACTGTTACAAAAGGTAGGACATTATATCTAAATGAATCACAGAGTATTGAATCTCTTGCAGGAGAAGGAACAGTAATTATAAATATAAGTAAGACCCTAACTCTAACAGGTCAAGTACCAGTACCAAAAGGAATGACGATCAAAGGGAAACTAATAAAAAATAAACAGTAGTGAAACATAGAGGTTAGAACCTTCATCAAAAATAATTAAAAGAACAATAGATTGCAGAACAGATGGTAAATTGCCTACAGGGAGAGAAGGTTTTTAGAAAATAGAGGAACCCGTTTACTACAAAAAGCTCTAATTCCCTCTTTAAAATCAGGAGTATGGATAAGGTCTTTCGCCATTTTTATCTCTCTTTCTATCACTTCATCAAAAGATCTATCCTGGGCATAGTGGTAGTGTGCAAGTGCTAATTCCATAGATTTAAAAGAATATCGATCTATTCTCTGTTTTACAGCCTGTATATATGAGTCATTACTCTGCGAAAATCTATGATATATTTTAGAAAAACTTGTTCCCTCACAAAGCTTTTCAATCAAGCGATATTTACTCTTTAAAGGAGGTTGCTCTTGCGAGCAGAAGGTTAGTTGATTGACCAGTCCTAATTCATAAGCATCTAATGGACCAATTACCTCTCCTGTAAAAGCTAAAAATTTACCCATATTAAAAGGAAGGTCTTTTAGAAAATAGACCGCTGCGACATCTGGAAAAAATCCAATTTTTACTTCAGGCATTGCAAAAGAAAAATTGTGCGCTGCTGTCACAGAAGATCCATGAAAAGCAAGTCCAACTCCCCCCCCCATTACTAAACCATCTATGACAGCTTCAAATGGCTTAGGATAATGATAGATCTGCTGCACAAGTCGATATTCATTCTCACAGAAAAGCTCTATCTTTTCTAAATCCTCCTCCTGTATCATCTTAAAAAAATATCCTAAATCAGCTCCAGCACAAAAAGCTCTTTGATGAGAACTTTTAATCATTACCCTATCAATATTGCTCTCCTCTTGCCAAAGTCGCAGCTCTTTAGCTATTGATAACGTCATCTCAGGAGATTGAGCATTTAACTTTTTCTCCCTATCAAGGATAATATATCCAACTCCACCATCTACCCTAAATATAAGATCTTCCATTATTAAATTTTCTCCTATCATCAATTAATTAAGTATCAAATCAATTAAAAAGAGAGCAATCGCTCAATTGCTTCTCTAATACTTTTTTTCTCAACTAATACTGATTCTTCAAGATTTTTTCCAAATGGAACTGGCAAGTGTTTAGATGAAAGACGCACTACTGGAGCATCAAGATATTCAAAAGCGTTCTCACCAACAATTGAGGCAATTTCACCACCAAAACCTCCAAACCCTTGAGCTTCCTGTAAAATCAAGCAACGTCCAGTCTTTCTAACTGAATCTAAAATTGTCTTTGTATCCAGAGGAACAATTGTACGCAGATCAATAAGGTCCACTGAAAAACCTTGCATAGATTCAATCACCTCATAGGCCATTGAGGTCATCATTGCATAAGAAATTACAGTGATATCGCTTCCCTCCTTAACCACATTAGCTTTACCAATTGGAACCATATCGCTTGCAGATGATTCAAACCGTGAAGAAAATGCACATTGCCTGTAAAGCCCCTTATGCTCCAAAAATATTACTGGATTAGGATCCTGGACAGCTGCTTTTAATAGTCTCTTAGCATCCAAAGCATTCGATGGATAAACAACCTTAAGCCCAGGAATATGTGCCAAGACTCCCTCTATACTTTGAGAATGATAGGGGCCTCCTTGAATATAACCACC